>JALYLL010000207.1 GCA_030774255.1 Chloroflexota bacterium
CCGGCTCGACCAGGCGCGCTTTCGCCAGGTGATCGTCGTGCTCCTCGTGGCAAGCGTCGCGAACCTGCTCTGGCGCACGTTCGTCGGCTAAGACACGTATTTCGCGTCACCGGCACCTAGCATCAAGAGTGATGGAAGTCCTACCAAACGTGCATGTCGTTCGGCTCATCGGCGCCCAGGCGTATCTGCTCGTCGACGGCGACGAGATCACGCTCGTCGACGCCGGACATGCCGGCTCCGCGCGCCTTCTGCGGCCGTACCTCGCGCGGATCGGGCGTTCGATGGAGCACATCACGCGCATCGTGTGCACGCACGGCCACCCCGATCACATCGGCGGCGTCCACGAGATCGGGGCGCTCTCCGGCGCCGAGGTCCTGCTCCACCCGGCGGACGCCGAACGCCTCCGCATCCGGTTCCGCGAGGTGATCGCGAACTTCTCGCCCGGTCCGATCGTCGCGCTCCTGACCCGGGCGCCGTCGCACGCGCAGCCGATCGACGAAGGGGACGAGTTACCCGTTTTCGGGGGCCTCCGCATCCTCCACACGCCCGGGCACACCCCCGGGAGCGTCTGCCTCTATTCCCCTCGGGACCGATTTGTCATCGTCGGCGACCTGCTGCAGCGCGTGAAGGGGAAGGTCACTCTCCCAAATGCCTTCTTCACCGACGACATGGCGCTTGCGCGCCGATCGATCGGCCGGCTCGCGGAACTTGACGTGGAGACCATCCTGTTCTCGCACTACGCACCGTACCGGGAGGGTGCCCGGGAGGCGCTTCGCGCACTCGCGAGCTGAGGGGGAACAGTGGAGACGCTGAACGACATTCTCGAGGAGTCGGCGCGCAAGTTCGCCACGAAAGACGCGCTCATGATCCGGCCCGGCTTCCGCACACGCGCCTGGTCGTATCGCGATCTGAACGACGTCGTCCCGCGCGTCGCCCGGTATCTCAGCGACGCCGGAATCAAGAAGGGCGACCGCGTCCTGATCTGGGGCGTGAATCGGCCGGAGTACGGCATCGCCTTCCTCGGGGCATTACGCCTCGGCGCGATCCTCGTACCGCTGGAAGCGAACTACGCGGCCGAGTTCGCCGTGAAGATCGCGGAGCGCACGCGTGCCAGCGCCGCGATCGTGTCGTCGCAGACTCTCGCTCGCGCGAAGACGCTCGGCCTGCCGCTCCATGAGATGGAGCAACTGCCCGATCTCGCGCGGGAATGCCCGCCGCTCGCAAAAGCCGCGCTCACGGGCGACGATCTCGCCGAGGTCGTCTTCACGTCAGGCACCACGGGCGATCCGAAAGGCGCGATGCTCACCCATCGCAACATCCTCTCGAACGCAATCGCCGCCACGCAGATCTTCCCCATCGGCCCGAAGATGCGCTTGCTCTCGTTCCTGCCGCTCTCGCACATGTTCGAGCAGCTCGGCGGCTTCTTCTGCGTGCTGCTCGCCGGTGCGTCGGTCATCTATCCGACGAGCCGTCAGCCCGCGGTCGTCCGCCGCACCTTCAAGGAGCGCAAGGTCTCGATGGTGCTCATCACGCCCGCGGTCGTGAAGTCGCTGATGCTCGCGATCGAGCGCAGCGCCGAGGCACAGGGCAAGAAGGAGCTCTTCGAGAAGCTGCGTCGCGTGGCCCGTCATTTGCCGATGGCATTGCGCCGCGTTGTGTTCTTCAGCGTGCATCGCCAGTTCGGCGGCCGGTTCCGCTACATCATCTCGGGCGGCGCAGCGCTCGATCCGGCGCTCGGCGAGTCCTGGCGCGAGCTCGGGATCGACGTGATCCAGGGGTACGGGACGACCGAATGCTCGCCCGGCCTCACCTTCAACCGTGTCGACCTGAATCGGCTCGGCTCGGTGGGCACGCCCCTGCCTGGCGTGGAGATAAAGATCGCGGCGGACGGCGAAGTTCTCGCCAAGGGTCCCAACGTCTTCAAGGGCTACTGGGAGAACGAGGAGGCCACGCGTGCCGTCCTCGATGACGATGGCTGGTACCACACCGGCGATCTCGGCGAGATCGACAAGGATGGCTTCCTGTGGCTGCGTGGCCGCAAGAAGGACATGATCGTTCTCGCCGACGGCACCAACGTCTATCCCGAGGACATCGAGAACACGCTCGCGGCCGATCCTCGAATCGAGGCGCTCGCGACCCCGCTGCGTCCAGCGGTCGCGACCGTCGTCGGTCTGCAGCGTCCGGGTGAGGACATCCAGGTGCACGCGGTCTTCCTCGTGAAGGACGAGGAGCAGGTCGCGTCGATCGTGCGCGACACCAACGTCAAGCTCTCGGGCAGCCAACAGATCCGCGGCTGGACCATCTGGCCCGAGGAGGAGTTCCCAACGACGCCGACGCAGAAGGTGAAGAAGCGCTTTGTGGTGGAGCACCTCCTCACCATGGGCCGCGTCGATCAGGCGCGGGCCGTCACCGGCGACCAGGCCGC
>JALYLL010000208.1 GCA_030774255.1 Chloroflexota bacterium
TCGCGAAGAAGGCCGCTGACCTGTACGCAGCAGGAAAGACAACCGCCTCTCCCGAGATCGTGGCTCTCCGCGCCGAGAAGGAAAACCTTCGCCCCGACCCGGTCTCGGTCGGTCCCTACATGATCGACAAAGCGTCGGTGACCGAGGCTCAGCTGACGATGACCCGCAATGCGAACGGTCTCTTCGGCAACAGCGTCAACTTCGACAAGGTGATCATCTACCAGGGCGAGACCGCGCAGGTCACACCGCTCGTCCTCGCGGGGGACGTCGACTACGCGACGCACGGATTCCCTCTCGCGACGGACAAGGCATTCGTCGACGCCGGCATCCGCGTCGTGCGCGGACCCGGCTACACCGGCCCGGCGCTGTTCTTCCACTGGGAGAAGGCCGCTGCGTTCCAGGACAAGCGCCTCCGTCAGGCGGTCGCGATGGCGATCAACAAGGACGAGAGCGCCAAGGTCACGTACGGCGACTCAGCGAAGCCGCAGAAGTACATGGCTGGCTTTTCAGACAACCTGGTCCCGCAGTGGCTTTCCGCGGCGGACCTCGCCAAGCTGAACGCATACGCCTACGACGTCACGAAGGCGGCCGGGCTCATGACCGCGGCCGGCTACGCGAAGGGCTCGGACGGCATCTACGCGAAGGACGGAAAGAAGCTCGAGTTCGAGCTCTACTTCCCGAGCGACTTCGCCGACTGGTCCAGCGCCGCGGATCACGCTCAGAAGGCCCTGAACAACTTCGGCATCAAGATCGTGCCGCGCGGCGCGATCCGGAGCCAGCAGCTGCCCGACGTCAACGGCGGCAACTTCCAGATCGCCGTGATGGGCTGGGGCATCGGCAACCCGCATCCGCAGGGCTCCTTCATCCAGGACCTCCGCACGCACAACACGATCGCGGCGGCGGGCGGCATGAAGTACCCGCTGAAGCAGGGCAACACCGACTTCGACGCGCTCATCAACAAGATGGGCGACGGCTTCGACACCAACGCTCAGAAGGCACCGGTCACGGAGACGGCACTCGCCTTCAACGACCTCTTGCCGGTTATCCCGCTGTGGGAGCGCTACGGGAACAACCCGGTCAACGACAAGAAGCGCGTCACGGGTTGGAAGCCCGATGGCGACCCGGTCTACAAGAACCCATGGAGCACAGATGCCTTCACGACTTTGATGATCATGGACGGGACGCTCCGTAAGATCTGACCCACGCGTGACGACTGACGACGGCGACCTCGCGGGATTCCCCGAGGTCGCCGTCGTGCTAGGTGGGGGCTTTTCGGCGAACGGTGAGCCATCGGCCTCCACGACCGCGCGCGCCCGCGCCGCGGCTCATCTCGCGCAAAAGCGGCCGGACCTCGCCATCATCACGTCGGGCGGCCACGGCGACGGTCCCGCACCCGCCAAGAGCGAAGCCGCGGTGATGGCGGATCTCATCGAGGCGGCGGGCGTAAAGCGAGAGCGACTCTTCCTCGAGGAGCGCTCCCGAGACACGATCGGCAACGCCGTGGAGGTCGCGGCACTCTACCTCGGGCGGATCGAGCCGCGGCCGATCTACCTGGTGACCTCACCATTTCACCTCGAGCGCGCCCTGGTGGTCTTTCGCAACGTGCTCGGGTTCGCGTGGCAGGTTCAGGCCGTAGCGGCCGAGGACACCGACGACGACCTCAAACGCGCGAACTCGGAAACCTCATTTCTCCAGGAGACGTTCACCTTTTTCGAGGGCATCAAGCCCGGCGACATGGCGGCGATCGACAAGAAATACCGCGCAAGGTAGGGCCGCTAGTAGTAGGACCACGCTTCTAGGAGGAAGCCCATGTCCTCTGCCCTCGTCCTCGCGACCACCGCCGAGAATGCCGAGGCGCTCCTCTCGGGCGAGCGCGACCGCGACCACCGTCGCTTTCCACCGAAAAAGCTACCGGCGCGCGCGTACCTAGCGGTGGTCGGCACGGGGTCGGTCGTCGGCGAGTGCGAGCTGGGCGCGGCCGAACGCCACACCTCTAAGGGATGGGCGCTCCCGGTAACCAAACCGCGCCGCTATCGCAAGCCACGACCTGTTGCAGAGTTCGGC
>JALYLL010000209.1 GCA_030774255.1 Chloroflexota bacterium
CGGAACGGCCTACGGGTGCTCGCCAACCGAGGGGCGAGCGGCATCGACGGCTTCGTCTCGACGGTCCTCGGCGTGTCGGTCGTCGCCGGGCCGCCGACGTTCGCGCTCTGCGGTGACCTCACGCTCCTTCACGACGCGGGCTCGTTGCTGTGGAGTGCGCAACGCGGATACGACGCCGTGTTCGTCGTCCCGAACAACGACGGCGGCGGGATCTTCGATCTCCTCGGCCAGCGCGCACTGCCCGAGCTCAACACACTGTTCGTGACCCCGCACGGGCTCGACCTCGCGAGGCTCGCGCATGCATCCGGCGCCGGGTACGAATGCGTCGAGCGTGCAAGCGATCTCGTCGGGGCGATCGAGCGCGCCGCCGCCGGCGGGGGTATCCGCATCGTGGAGGTGCCCATCGACCGCGAGCGAAGCATCGCGCGCCGCGCCGAGATCGCCGCCGCGGTCGCCTCGGCGCTCGAGCGTTCGTGACGGTCGTACGCTGAACGAGATGGAGCGCGCGAGCGGCATCGCGTATTGGGCCGGAGCCGCGGTGCTCATGTTGTTCGGGTTCGTGGCGATCTTCAGTATCGGAGCGCCGTTCCTCCTGACCGGGGCCGCGATGATGGTCGTCGGTCCATGGCGTCATCAGCGTCATGTCCTGTGGCCGGCGCTCGCCGCCGTCTGGTCGTTCGTGGTCGCGTACATCCTCGTTGCCCCGGGGGTGTGCACCGGCGCGACTCTCCCCACGGTGCGCGGAATCACCACGACCGCGCAGGTCGGCCGCACCACATGCACGAACGTGCTCGGGATCGATTACTCGGGCAGCGGCCTGTACAACCCTCCGCTCTTGCCGGCGCTCTTCGCCGGGCTGGTCGCGGCCGTTGTCGTGGGTCTCGCGCTTCGACGCGCCCTGCGGCCCCGCGGAACAACCGTCCCAACGTGACCGACGCGGCGCGGATCCGCCCGGCCGACCTCCGCGATACGAGCGATCTCGCGCGTCTGCGGCACTCGCTGTACGCCGAGCACGACCGGGCCGAGGAGCCGCTCGATGTCTACACCGCGCGGTTCGCCGGGTTCGTGCGAGACGCGCTCGCGAGCGATGCCTGGCGCATCTGGGTCGCCGACCTCGATGGCCGGGTCGTCGGTGCGATGTGGCTCCAGCTCGTCGAGCGGGTGCCTCGCCCGGGCGAGGAGCGCGGCTCGCTACCGATCGGATACCTCACGAACGTGTTCGTCGAACCGGAGCTCCGCGACGCCGGACTCGGCTCGCGGATCCTCCGGGAGGTGGTGGCCTGGGCTCGCCGGCGTGGCGTCGAGGAGATCATCGTATGGCCGAGCGAGCGCTCGTACCCGTTCTACGAGCGCGCCGGTTTCTCGCGCACGCCCGACCCGATCGTCCTGTATCTCACGGACGAACGCGTGACCCGCTCGCCCGGTTAGCTCCAGCGGAGCGCATCGAGGAGCGCGCGGAACTTGCGCTCGGTCTCGTCGAGCTCGAGCGCGGGATCCGAGTCGGCGACGATCCCCGCCCCGGCGAACAGCCGAGCCTCGTCGTCGCGCAGCTCCGCGCATCGGAGCGCGAGCGCGAACTCACCGTCGCCGTGGGCATCGACCCAGCCCACCGGTCCGGCGTAGCCGTCCCGGTCGAAGGGCTCGAGCTCGCGGATGAGCCGTTTCGCCACCGAGCGCGGCGCACCACACACCGCCGGTGTGGGATGCAGCGCCATCGCGAGCGAGAGAGCGTCCGGCGCGGGCAGGCGGAGCCGTCCGCGGAATCGGGTGGCGAGATGCCACACGTTCGCGGTGGCGAGCAGGACCGGTTTTGGGTCGCGCTCGAGCTTCTCGCAGAGAGGAGAGAGCGTCTCCTCGATCGCTTCGACCACGATCGCATGTTCCTCACGATCCTTGGCCGACGCGAGGAGCCGCTCGCCGCTCGCCCGATCCTCGCCCGGGTCGCCGCTGCGGGGCGCGGAACCCGCGAGCGGTTCTGAGCGCACTTCGAGGCCTCGCCGCGAGATCAGCAGCTCGGGGCTCGCGCCGACGAGGGTCCGCGGGCGCTGGTCCCCCACGGGGAACGCGAAGGCGTAGCAGTCCGGGTCGACCGCCCGCAGGCGCCACAAGAGCTGCGCAGGATCGAGTGGGCGGCCGGCCGCCACGTCGATCGTGCGCGCGAGGACAACCTTGCGCAGCTCGCCCCCGTGGATCCGCCGGGTGGCCTCGGCGACGGCGAGGCGATAGGCGTCGGGCGACGGTACCGGCCGCAGCTGCATATCGCTGAACGCCTCATGCGGGGCGGCACGCCCGACGAAACGTTCCGGCGGCGTCCGAACCTCGAGGCCCTGTTCGACGGGCAGGATCGTGAGCAGCCAGGTCTCGCCCTCTCGATCGCGTCGGATCGTTCGAGCCGGCAGGACGACGCTCCCGGCGCGCGAGGAGTCGAAGGGCACCGAGACGAACACGAGCGGCGGCGGCGAATCGGGCTCGGCGTTGTCGCGAGCGACATGCGCGAAGGTCCGTTCGAGCATGTCGCCCACATCGGAAGCCCCGGCGCCGGCGGGACCGAGGACGTGTCGGAACGCGGTGACCGCGCCCGCAGCGCCGAGACCATTTCGCTCGAAGCACACGCCCTCGAGGTCGTACGCGGCGATGAGATCGAAGGAGGGCCCCCGGCGCTCGGCCCG
>JALYLL010000210.1 GCA_030774255.1 Chloroflexota bacterium
GCGGAGGGTGGAAGCCCGGAAGCGCATCCGCATCACGCACGGCGATCCCGACAGCACGGATCTCCTGACGCAGACCGTCGGCCCCGATCACGAGAACGTCGTTCGGCTTCGGAAGGCGACGCTCCAAATAATGGGCGGTCGCGTAGCCGCTCGTAACGATGTGGTCGAGGTCGCCGCCGAGGCCGAGCTGCTGCAGGAGCCGCAGGTAATCGAGCCTCGTCGCCGTCGAATTGTTCGTCGCGAAGAAGACCTCCCAATCCGCGCGCCGCAGACGATCGAGCGTCTCGCGCGCGTGCGGCATGACCTGCGCGCCGCGGTAGAGCACTCCGTCCATGTCGAAGATCGCGATCGGCATTCGGCGAGAGGCTATCCGCTCGTTGGCACGGTCGCGGTGTCGAGGATGTCGTACGTCGAGCCGTCCACGATCCGCGACACGATGAGCTCGTCCGCCGTAAACAACTCGAGCGGACGCGGCCACCGCTCGAGAGACCCAGGCCGCTCGACGCGCTCGAGCACGGTCACGCTCGTCGACCGGACGTCGCCGTACAGCGAGCGGAGCCCCGCTGTCCGGAGCGCCGATCGAATCTCACCGATAGCGCCCATTAACTGCTCATCGATGAGCACGTGAAGCTTCAAGACGTCGCCACCGCGATAGGGCGAAGGCGTGACGAAGAGCTCTTCGCCGCGAACCGCGACGGGCCGCAGGCGTTCCGCGCAGGCGCGTACCGCGGCGACGAGGCCGCTCGCGTCTTCTCCGTCAGTGCGCTCGAGAGTGAGATGCAGCGGTTCGACGATCCGCCCGCCAAACTCGGCTTGCAACAGCCCGAGCCGCTCTCGAATGGGTGGCGCGAGCGGCCGAGAAGGCGCGAACAGCACGCAAATATCGCCGGGGCGCCCGGGTCGTCTGCTAGGGGGCGGCAAGTGCCGCAGCGCCTACGGTCGCGGTCGTCCGCTCGTGTCGATCGCGCCGCCCGCGTTCGGCGGCGTCCCACGGGTCACGGTCTTCTTCCCGCGGCGGCTGCGATAAGCACGCCACGCTTTACCCGTCAGCGAATCGCTGTGACGACCCTCGACGAACGTATCGACGCGCGTGAGCAGGACGGCCAGCAGCGCGGCCGCGATGGCGCGCCACAGCGTGAACGCGAGCAGGCGGGCGCAGCCGCCCAAACAGCAGCCCACGCGTTATGCCACGACGCCCGATTGAACGACCGGTAAGGTGTGCAACGCACGAGGTACGAGCAAGACGGATGCCCTCGTCGGGCGGCCAATGTGCTCATATGCGATATCGAGGCCCTCTTCCACGTCTACGGCCGCGCGCAATTTCGCGAGGCGAACGACCTCGGGGGCCTCGGACGCGGCGACGATGATCTGGCACCACTGGAGCGTGAGGGCGACCATCACGGCGCGCTGCTCTCCGCCAGCGAAATGCCGGCGCGCCGCCTCGACGACCGCGGCCGGAGACTCCGCGCGCTCCAGGGCCGCGAGGAATCGTTGCTCACCCGGCCCCTCGCCCGCACCCTCCTCGAGCCGCGCCGGAATGATGATCGCTCCGCCCTCGCGCACGACGGGCGTCGGAGCGAACCGCAGATAGGTCGCGGCGCGAGAGGCCTGATAGAGATTCACGTCCTTCGGGTGGCCGACGCCGGCGATCACGATGTCGTACTGCTTCGTGATCGGCCGCGTGTAGAGCGCAGCGGCCTTCACGACGAGATCGGCCAGCACGGCGTCCGGATCGCCGGCCGCGACCGCGACGACGCGTTCGCGGTCGTCGGTGACGACGTTGAGGCAGAACCGGAGGCCCGCGCGGCGCGCGATCTCGCGAACCGTCTCGTGGAAGGGATTTCCCTCGATCTTCGCGAGGCGCACCCCGGGATCCTCGAGAAAGCGCATGCCGTGCGTTGAGGTGATGACGGGCTCGCCGCTGCATCCGATCGCGACCGTCTTCCGCCCGCCCGAGTAGCCCGCGTACTGATGCGGCTCGACGATCCCCGTGGCGACGACGAGGTCGGCCTCTTTCACGAGCTTCTGCGTAAAGCCGGGCACGTCGTATGGCGGGATCGTGCCGAGGTCGGCCCACATGGCGGGGTCGCGGCCGTTCGAGTCGACGACGCGGACCCGATCCACGACCGCGCCGAGCTTCTCCCGTTTCTCGGCATCGG
>JALYLL010000211.1 GCA_030774255.1 Chloroflexota bacterium
ACCTCGAGGCCGCGGCGACGACCGGCGTCCGCGCGCGCAACCAGAACAACGGCCAGTCGTGCATCGCCGCGAAGCGGTTCATCGTTGTGGAGTCCGTGGCCGGCGACTTCGAGCGGCGTTTCGCGAAAGGCGTCGAGGATCTGCTCGTCGGCGACCCGATGGATCCGAAAACGCAGATCGGTCCGCTCGCGCGTCGCGACCTCCTCGAGACGCTCGAGCGCCAGGTCGACGGGTCGGTGCGCGCGGGCGCGCGCGTTCTCACCGGCGGCGAGCGCGTGAGCGGGAAGGGTTACTACTTCAGGCCGACCGTGCTCGGCAACGTGACACCCGACATGCCCGCGTTCAGGGAAGAGACGTTCGGACCCGTCGCCGCTGTGGTGCGCGTACGCGACGCGGACGAGGCGGTGCGCGTCGCGAACGATTCGGCCTACGGCCTCGGTGCGTCGCTCTGGACGCGCGACGCCGCGCTCGGCGAGCGCCTCGCCCGCCGGATCGAATCGGGGAGCGTCTTCGTGAACGGCATGGTCGCGTCGGACCCGCGCCTCCCATTCGGCGGCATCAAGCGTTCGGGCTACGGCCGCGAGCTCTCGGCATTCGGTGCGCGCGAGTTCACGAACGTGCAGACGATCTGGATAGGGCCCGCGGAGGCGCCACAGCCGACGTCCCAGCCGGCCGAGTGACCCGGGCACGCGTGGCGAACGTCGGGGACGCCGAGGCGATCGCGCGCATCCACAACGAGGGCATCGCCGACCGGCTGGCCACGTTCGAGACCGAGCCCCGGACCGCCGATCACATCGCGCGTGGCCTACGCGAGCGCGCCGAGCGCTGGCCGACGGTGGTCGTCGAGCGCGACGGGCGCGTGATCGCGTGGGCGTCCGCGAGCGAGTACAGAGCGCGGTCGTGCTACTCCGGGGTCGCCGAGTTCTCGGTGTACGTTGCCCGCGACGCTCGGGGGACCGGGGCGGGCCGCGCGGCGATGGACGCGCTCGTCAGCGAGTGCGAGAGCCGAGGGATATGGAAGCTCCTCTCGCGCGTCTTCCCCGAGAACGAGCCGAGCCGAAAGCTCCTCGCGAAGGCCGGGTTCCGCGAGGTCGGCACATACCGAAGGCACGCGAAGCTCGACGGCGCGTGGCGCGACACCGTCATCGTCGAGCGGCTTATCGGCGAGGCCGCCCGTTGAACGTCGCGCAGCTGCTCGTGAACTGCCTCGAGAACGAGGGCGTCCGCCACGTGTTCGGTATACCCGGCGAGGAGACGCTCGAGCTCAACGCCGCGCTCGCTGACAGCAACAAGATCAAGTTCGTGCTCACGCGGCACGAGCAGGGTGCCGCCTTCATGGCCGACGTCTACGGGCGCCTCTCGTCGTACCCCGGCGTCTGCCTGGCCACGCTCGGGCCGGGCGCAACCAATCTCATCACCGGAGTGGCCGACGCGCAGATCGACCGCGCGCCGCTCGTCGCGATCACGGGGCAGGTCGGCCTCGAGCGCTCGCACAAGGAATCGCACCAGTACATCGACATCGTGCGGATGTTCGGCCCGGTCACGAAGTGGAGCACGCGGATCAGCGTCGGCGAGACTACGCCCGAGATCGTCCGCAAGGCCTTCCGCCTCGCGCGTCTCGAGAAGCCGGGCGCCACCCACATCGAGCTTCCCGAGGACATTGCCGGCGAGGACATCGAGATGAAGCCGCTCGAGGTCCGGCGGACGTCGTATCCCAAAGCGCAGGAAGCGGTCATCACCCGCGCGCTCGAGCTCATCAAGCAAGCGAAGAATCCGATCATCCTCGCCGGCAACGGCGTCGCGCGACGCCAGGCGGCGGGTCACGCAAGCGTCGACGCGCTCCGGCGATTCGTCCGGCGGAGCGGGATATCCGCGACGCACACCTACATGGCGAAGGGCGTGCTCGACCCGTTCAGCCCGCAGTCGCTTCCGGCGGCGGGCCTGCAGCGCCCGGGTGCAGAGCTCGCGAACATCCCGCAGCTCGCGGAAGCGGACCTGGTCATTGCCATCGGTTACGACCTCGTCGAATGGTCCCCGTCCCACTGGAATCCGAAACGCGACAAGGTCGTCGTCCATGTCGACAGCACCGCGGCCGAGCTCGACGGCCACTACCAGCCGTCGGTCGAGGTGGTGGGCGCGCTCGACGAGTCCCTCGCCGAGCTCGCGGAGCGCGTCGAAGAACGGAAGGACCGGCCCATCCGGAGCGCGAACAAGCCGCTCGGGGCGACGTCCAAGGACATGCACGCGCCGTTTGCGCCGCAGCAGGTCGTCGCCGCGGTCCGCGAGGCGCTCGCGCCAGAGGACATCGTGGTCAGCGACGTCGGCGCGCACAAGGTGTGGCTGTCGCGGTACTACCCGACGCCGGTCCCGAATACGGTGATCGTCTCGAATGGCCTCGCCTCGATGGGGATCGCGCTCCCCGGTGCGATCGCGGCGAAGCTCGTCTTCCCCGAGCGAAAGGTCATCGCCTTCGCGGGCGACGGCGGTTTCCTCATGAACGTGCAGGAGCTGGAGACGGCCAAGCGGATCGGCGCCGCGATCGTGTGTATGGTCCTCGTCGACGACCGCTTGGGGATCATCGAGGCGAACGAGAAGCGGCTCTTCGGGCGCGCGTTCGCGACCGAGTTCGGCAATCCCGGTTTCGTCGAGCTGGCGCGGGCCTTCGGCATCGCGGGCTTCGCGGTCCCCACGCTGCGCGAGCTCTTTCCGACCCTTCGGCGCGCGCTCGACCTCGGCGAGCCTGCGCTCGTCGCGGTCCCGTGGGACCACCGCGCCAACGAGCGGATCGCGGACAGGATGCCCTAGGCCGGAACCAGCACCCTCCCGGGCCGAGCGCCGGTGTGCTCCCCCCGACGCACCACCTGCTCGCCGTTCACGAACACGTCGACCACGCCGGTCGCGTAGCGATGCGGGTCGGCGTAGGTAGCGTGGTCGGCGATCGTCTCCGCGTCGAACGCTACGACGTCGGCGTGATATCCGCGCGCGATGCGCCCGCGCCGGTCGAGACGGAGGTTCGTCGCGGGGAAGCTCGTGAGGCGCCGGATGGCTTCCTCGAGGGGCACGAGCCCCTCGTCGCGGACGTAATGCCCGAGCAGCCGCGCGAAGGTGCCGTACGCGCGCGGGTGGGGATTCGATCTGAGGAACACGCCCTCGGGTGCCGGCGCGGCCTCGTCCGAGCCGAAGCTCATCCAATCGATCGCGACCTCGCGGCGCAGGTTGTCCTCTGACGCGATGAAGTAGCAGGCGCCGACGCGGCTCTCGTCCTCGACCACGAGGTCCATCGCGGTCTCTTCCGGGGATCTGGCGCGCATCCTCGCGACTTCCGTCAGTGTCTTCCCCGTCAGCGGCTTGAGGGCGTCGTTCTTGAACGAGACAAGGAGGACGCCGTCGGGCCCGCCCGCGGCGAGGTAGAGGTTCTCCCAGTCCTTTCCGGGGGCGCGCATCTCGCGAGCGACACGCTCGCGCACCGCGGGATCGCGCAGCCGCGCGAGCCACGCGCGAAAGCCGCCCTCCTGGACCCAGGGCGGCATCGAGGCGTTGAGACCCGTGGCGCCCGCGGCGTACGGGTACATGTCCGCCGCGATGTCGAGCCCCTCGGCTCGCGCCTTCTCGACGCGTTCGATCACGGCCGGGAGCTTCGGCCAGTTCGCTTTGCCGGCCTGCTTCAGGTGATAGATCTCCCCGCGGACCCCCGCTCGACGCGCGATCTCGATGAGCTCGTCGACCGCCTCGAGGAGACGGTCCCCCTCATTGCGCAAATGCGAGATGTACGTGCCGCCCGCCGCCTCGGCCAGGGCGGCGAGCTCATCGGTCGAGGCGAACGTGCCCGGTGTGTAGATGAGCGCCGACCCGAGGCCGAGCGCGCCGTCCGCCGCGGCGGCGCGCGCAAGGCGGCGCATGCGGTCGAGCTGGAGCGGTGTCGCCGGCTCGTCGTCGTAGCCGACCTCGTGCACGCGCAGGGTCGTCGCGCCGACGAACGACGCGACGTTCACCGAGACCCCGAGCCGCACGAGGTGGTCGAGACCCTGCCGGAGGGTGGTCCACGGGATCTCGTACTGGACGTCGATCTGACGTTCGATCTGGTCGCGGCGCATCGCGTCGGTCAGTGGGCCCATCGATGATCCTTCGCCGAACACCTCGAGCGTCACTCCCTGTCGCACATCGCTCTGCGCCCGACCGTCCGCGATCAGCGACGGGATCGCCCACGAGAGCACGTTGATGAACCCGGGCGCGACGGCGAGACCGGACACGTCGATCTCGCGCCGCCCGCGGTCGCCGATCGCGGGCATGACCGCGGTGATCAAATCGCCATCGATCGCCACATCGGCCGCATACGGTGGACCGCCCTCGCCGTCATAAACGATCCCGCCCCGGATGACGACGTCGTGCATCGGGCGGCCATACTACGGGGGTGATGACGCGGACGGTCGCGCGGGTCGAGGAACGACCCTGGCTTTTCCTCGCTCTTGTGTTCTTCGTGACCTGCTTCTTTGGTTTTCTGGTGCAGGCCGCGGGCAGCGCGTGGCTGCGCTGGAACGATGACCCGATCGCCTCGACCTACCGCACGACGCTCTCGTACACCTCGGCGCTCATCGGTGACGCGATCCTCATCCCGCTCGCCAATGTCTTCATCGTCGGCCAGCTCCTCGCCTGGCGGCGCCGGCCGAGCATCGCCGAGGTCGCGAGCCCTCTACTCGCGAGCGGGCTCATCACGATCTTTCTGCACCTCTATCAGGCGGCGAACGCGCTCCTCAACTGGACGATGATGCAGCCGTACCGCTGGACCGGGATCGGGTACGAGCACGCCGCGTTCATGTGGGCCGAGATCGGCCTCGTGCTCTTCTTCTGGGGTCAGGTCGCGGTCGTCGCGAAAGAGAATCCGCGCGCGATCCTCTCGCATCGCATCCTGCTGGTCGCGCTGTGCGGGCTCGCGTTCCTCCGGCTCGTCTTCACCGACTACGGCTACTTCGTCTAAGGTCCGTACAGCTTCCCAGGGTTCAGCAAGCCCTTCGGGTCCATCACGTTCTTGATCCGCTTCATCACATCGAGCGCGTCGCCATGCTCCGAGCGCATGTACCGAGCGCGCACCGCGCCGGTCCCGTGCTCGCCGGTCACCGTGCCGCCGACCTCGATCGCGAGCTTGTGCAGCCGATCCGCGAGGTCGTCCGCGCGGCGGACCTCATCGGCGTCGTCCGGATTCACGAGGATCGCGGAGTGGACGTTGCCGTCCCCGAAGTGGCCGTAGAAAACGACCGCGATCCCGAGCTCGGCTCCCATCTCGCGCGCGCGGCGCACCGTCTGCGGGATCTCCGACAGCGGCACCGCGAGATCCTCGCCTGCGAAGATGCGGTGCTTCCCGGGATGCGCGAGCGCCGTGGCCGCGGCGAGCCCGCTGCGCCCGGCCCAGAGACGCGTGATCTCCTTCTCGTCCTCCGCGAAGCGGGTGACCGTGGCGCGTTTGCGGACGATGCCGTCGGTGTAGCGCACGTTCGCGGCGACCTGCTCGGGCGTGCCCTCCACCTCGATGAAGAGCACGGCTTCGCCGGCGGGGAGCTCGAGCTCGGGGCGCCAGAGCTGGAGCGCATCGACCGCGCTTTTGTCGAGGAGCTCGGCGGTGGATGGGAGGATCCCCGCTTCGAACAGGTCGTCGAGCGACGCGACCGTGTCCTCGAGCGCTTTGTAGCCGGCGAGGATCACCGCGCGGGCCGGGGGTCGCGGCTGCACGCGGAGGCGAAGGCGCGTGAAGATGCCGAGGGTCCCCTCCGACCCGACGAAGAGCTTGGTCAGGTCGATCCCACTCGACGACTTCAGCGCCTTCGAGTGAACGCCGCCCGTCGTGATGACCGACCCGTCCGCGAGGACGACCTCGGCACCGAGGACGTATGCGGACGTCGTGCCCCAGCGGACGGCGTGCGGTCCGCTCGCGTTGTTCGCGGCCATGCCGCCGATCGTGCACGCTCGTCCGCTGCCAGGATCCGGCGGAAAGAACAAGCCGTGATCGGCGAGGGCGTTTTGGAAATCGACATACACCAGGCCCGGCTCGACCATCGCCTGCAGGTTCCGGCGGTCGATCTCGAGGATCTTCCGCATTCGCGCGAAGGAGACGACGATGCCCCCTTCCGGCGCGATCGCGCCGCCGGTCTGCCCGGTGCCGGCGCCGCGCGGCACGATCGGGGTCTCGGTTTCGTTCGCCACGCGGACGGCCGCGACGACCTCCGCCGTCGACTCGGGAACGACGACCGCGCTCGGCGTGCGTTGCTGGCGCAGCGACCAGAACGACGCGTCGTATGAATAGGGGAGCAGCGTCGCCGGATCGTCGATGACTCGCTCACCGGGAATGACCTCACGCAGCCGTGCCGCGACGCTCGAAGTGCCGATCGCCATCGTCCGTATGCTAGGGACATCGCTGTCTCTTCCACCCACGTCAGCTCCGAGGATCTCGCCACGTGTATCTCGTGCGGGCTCTGTCTCAACGATTGCCCCACCTATCGCGTGCTGGACGACGAGGCTGATTCGCCGCGCGGCCGCATTCAGCTGATCCGAACAGTGATCGCGAGTCCGGCCGCACCGAGCGATACCACCGTGGAACATCTGGAGGCGTGCCTCGTCTGCCGCGCGTGCGAGACCGCGTGTCCGTCGGGCGTGCCGTTCGGCCGGATCATGGAAGGCGCACGCGAGGTCCTGCGTGAGCGCGAAACCGGTGGCGCGCTCGCGCGTACGGCGCTCGACACGGTGGCGCGTCCGCGGCGGCTCGCGATCGCGGCGCGTCTCGCCGATATCGGCGCGCGGCTCGGGCTCGCGCGTTTGGCCGCGAGGGCATTGCCGGGCCGCCTCGGCTGGGCCGCGTCCCTGGCCGCGCCGTCGGAGGGTGCCCCGTTCCGCGGGGTCGACCGCGAGGGCGCCGATGTGAGCGTCTTCGCCGGTTGCATCATGCGCGAGTCCTTCGGCGACACCGAGCGCGCCACGGTGCGTCTCCTCGAACGCGACGGCCACGTCGTGAGCGTCCCTGAGGAGCAGACCTGCTGCGGCGCCCTGCACGCGCACGCCGGCGATGGCGAGCGCGCGCGCCAGCTCGCTCGCTCGAACGTCGATGCCTTTTCCGGCAACGAGGCGAAAGTGGTCGTCAACGCCGCGGGGTGCGGCGCTCACCTCAAGGATTACGGCCATGTCCTCGCCGCCGATCCCTTGTGGGCGGACCGTGCGAAGGCGTTCGCGGCGCGGGTCCGCGACGTCAGCGAGGTCGTGAAGCCCGTCCCGGCGCGCACCCGGCGCGCGATCCGCGTCGTGTATCAGGACGCCTGTCACCTGGCCCACGGGCAGCGCGTCCGGGCCCAGCCCCGCGCGCTCCTACGAGCGATCGAGGGCGTGACCCTGGTCGACATCGAGGATCCGGAGCGCTGTTGCGGGAGCGCCGGCATCTACAACCTGACCCACCCGGAGATATCGCGTCAGCTCCAGCAGGACAAGGTGCGCAGGATCCTCGACGCGTCTCCGGACGTGATCGTGAGCGCGAATCCGGGCTGCATGCTCCAGATCGCCGCCGGTCTGCGCTCCGCGGGATCGACCGCGCGGGTCATGCATCTCGCGCGTTTTCTGGACGATCCGGACCTCGCCGTGGCGGGCGACCCCTAGCACGCGCGTCAAGCGGTCGAGCCTATTTTGGTGCGAGCAGACGGGCGCGTTTCATGCGAAAATATGTGCAGAGATGAGTGTTTCAAGATCGACCTATCGACACCGGCTTAGTGGCGAGGACGTTCGAAAGACTCGCATCCTGATCACCAAGGACGCTTGGAAGCTGTTCCCAGGCCCCGGCGAGCGAGTGGCGCTTCGCATCGGCGCCCGCCGCTTTGACGCAGAGATCAAGAGCGAGCGCTGCGAATGTGTGCCCCCCGAGCACGAGCACTACCACCTGATCTGCCAGGCGCTCAAGGGACAGACAGGCTTCAAGAACGGTGCTCTCGTCGTGATCGCCAAAGATTCCGACGGCGGCTACCGCTTCGTAGAGGAGCGCGGCTAAACTCCCGCACGTGGCGTCGTCGTCCACTTACATCCTGATCCACGTTTTTGGGACGGTCCGCGACGAGCTCGATCGAGCCGATCGCGGTAAGCGCACGTATTCCGGATGGCTGCGCGAATACGTCGCGGACACCCCGAAGCGCCTCAGCGAGATAGCGCGTCTCGTCGACCTCCTCACCGAGAACGGATGGAAGGTCGTCGGCTCGCCTTACGACTGCGACGTCATGCTCGAGCGCGATGTCAGCCGCGATCAAGCCGAACAGGACATTCGGCGCGCCGAATTCTGGGACCGCCTTGTCCAGATCGCGTCTGCCGATGACGACGGCCACATCGTGTGGCGCGATCACCCCGAGGGCGCGCCCTCCCGTCCACGGCGACGCCGCCGGGTGCGCCGTCCTCCAACGAGAGAGCAGGGGAGCTAACGCGGAGTCGGAGCGGCCGAGCGGGTGGCACGGGGAGCGGGTTGTGCGCGAGCCGTTGACCGGCCGCGTCGCTCGCAGGCTGGTCGCATCACGGTGCAGCGGACCGGTAGGCGAGCGCGCGACCCCGACCCCGGGACAGGACCCGCTCGGCTCCGAAGTCGCCTCCGGTAGCCTTCGGCGATGCCGCATCCGCTCGGGGATGAACTAACCGAGCTTCACGTCCATCTCGGTGGGGCCGTCGATCCAGCCGCGATGTGGGGAATTGCGCATGACCAGGGAATTCGGCTTCCGACTAAGGATTACTGGGAATTCGTCGATCTGATCACGGTGCGCAAGCAGGCCAAGAAGTCATTCGAGGACTTCCTCGCGCTTTATCACTGGACCGAGCTCGTGCAGTCGAGCCCGCTCGCGGTGGAGCAGTCGGTGTATCACGTCGTCGGCGGGGCGTATCGAAAGGCGAACATCACGACGCTCGAGCTCCGGTACAACCCGATGAAGCGGAACCGCGGAGGCGAGCGCGATCTCGACCACATCATCATGGCGTCTATCCGCGGCCTCGACCGGGCGCTCCTCGAGTACCCGGTGAAGGCGGGGCTCATTTTCTGCCTCGACCGGACCTTCGACGAGACGCTGAACTCGATCATCCTCGAGAAGGCGATCGCCTACCGCCATCGGGGCGTCGTCGGCATCGACATCGCCGGCGGCAAGAATCCGGACTTCCGTTACCGCGACTACACGGCGCTGTTCAAGAAAGCACGAAAAGCGGGACTGGGTGTCACCGTGCACGCGGGCGAGGACGATGACTGGGAGAGCGTCGACGAGGTTCTCCAATATCTCGAGCCCGATCGCATCGGCCACGGCATCCACGCCGCGAGGAACGCCGCTCTCTGCAAGCGGCTCGCGGAGCGCGGCGTGCTGCTCGAGATCTGTCCATCGTCGAATCTGGACTCCAAGATCGTGAAGGACGCCGACGAGCTCGGCGAGTACATCGCTATCTTCAAGAAGCACAAGGTGCGTTTCTCCTTCAACACCGACGGCCCGGAGATGCTCGAGACCACGCTCCGCGACGAGCTGCGTCTCGCGGTGCGCAGCGGCTGGGTCACGAAGGACGAGCTCGCGGAGTGCGGAGCCTGGGCGAAGGAGGCATCGTTCCTGCCTCGGAATGGCCGCTCGTGACCTACGCGCTCTGGCGGCTCCTCGTCATCTGCGTGGCGGCAGCGGCCGGCGAGACGATCGCATACCAGCTTGAGTGGTACGACATCGTGATGTGGTTCGGCGTTTTCTTCGGAGCGGCCGCGTACATCCTCACTCAGGATCTCAATCGGCCCCGCCCTTCCGGCGGCCGGCGCGGCGAGATCAAGTACTGGCGCGGGCGACGGATCGATGACGACGACCCTCCCCGCCGGTTGAACTAGCGCCGGCGCCGTCATTTAGAGGGGCTTGCGCGCTCTCACGAGAGAGGCGGCGACCCACGGTCCGCCGAACCACATGCGTAGGCCCAGCGAGCGTCGCTCGACTTCGGCCATGCCGCGCTCCCGCAACCGAGCTTCGTACTCGCGCGTCGCGTTGATGTCCGCGATGAGAATGAGGCCGCCTCGCCGGAGGACGCGCACCCCCTCGTCAATCGCCCTAGCGCGACCGCTGGCATCCGGGATGTTGTGGATCGCGAGGCTGCTGAGAACGAGGTCGAAGGACTCATCCTCGAATGGAAGCGCCCGCATATCGCCGGTTCGGAGGTCTACGCGATCAGCGACGCCCTCGAGCTGGGCGTTGCCTCTCGCGACGTCGAGTGCGTTCCCTGATTGATCCGAGGTCTTCCACAGGTCGATTCCAACGGCGTGTCCACGCGGCACGAGCTTGGCCGCCATGAGAAGGACGGCCCCTCGCCCGCAGCCAAGATCGAGCAGGCGCTCGTCGCCGCGAAGATCGAGCGAGAGCAGGAGCTCTGCCCACACGGCGAACTTCCCGACCCGCGAGGCGTAGAGGTAGTCGGCAACGCTCGCGGCCAACGCGAGGCCGATGTTCAATGCCGGTATGCCGAGGGTGGGAATCGAGAGAACGGCACCGATGAACGCCATGGCGATCGAAGCGACCGCGCCGCCTCCCATCCAGAACGGGACGTAAGGAGCGTCGATGCCGTACTCGCCGCGCCGTCGATTGAGATCCGCTGCGGCGATCGTCACGCCGCCGACTCTAACCTCATGATTCCGTAGTGACGTACGCGTTCGCGCCGCTGCGCGAGGACGACCTCGGCCTCGTCCGGCGATGGCTCCTCGAGCCTCACGTCAAACGGTGGTGGGACGACGGCGTCAAGAATCCCTATCCGGATGCGGCCATCGAGGAGTACCGCGAAGCGATCCGGGGGAGGGACCCGACGTACCACTATCTCGCGCAGATCGACGGGCGACCGATCGGCATGTTCCAGCACTACCGGATCGCGGACGATCCCGAGTACGCGGAGGCCCTCGCGCTCGGCGAGGACGCGGTCGGGGTCGATCTCTTCATCGGGGAAGCGGAGCTCATCGGTCTTGGTCACG
>JALYLL010000212.1 GCA_030774255.1 Chloroflexota bacterium
TCGACCGGAAAGCTGCTCGCCTCGTGGGGCGAGCCAGGAACGGGACCCGGTCAATTCATGCTGCCGCACGGGATCGCCGTCGATGCGACAGCGAACGTGCTCGTGTGCGATCGCGAGAGCGACCGCATCCAAGTCTTCACGGCGGAGGGTCGCTTTCTTCGTGAGATCACCGACGTCCAGCGCCCTACGCAGATCGTGCTCGCGCACGGGCGGATGTACGTCTCGGAGCTGGGGTGGCGCGCGGGTCAGCGCTCATTCCGGCACGGACCGATCGAGCGCGATCTGCCAAGCCGGGTGAGCGTTCTCGACGCGAATGGAGCGGTGCTCGCGCGGATCGGCGGCCCCGATCCCTGCGCGCCGGGTAGCTTCTGCGCCGCGCACGGTCTCGCGGTCGACTCGGACGGAGCTCTGTATGTCGCCGAGGTCGTCTGGACCATTGCCGGAAAAGCGGGACTTGTGCCGCCGGATTGCCACACGATCCAGAAGCTTCAGAGGATCGACTAGCGCCGGGCGTCGCTCCTGCGGCGTTTCGCACGCTCGGATTCGGGCGGCGCGTCGAGTGGCATCTCCGGCGTTCCGCCGAGATACCAGGGAATCAGCCGCACGGGCCAGGTCCCGCGACGGAGCGCGCGCTTTCGAAGACGCAGGGAAATGAACCCGATCACCGCGACAACGAGCCCGATCCACAAGACGGCGAAGGTCGCCGCGACGACCAGCTCGATGGTCACGCCCAGAGGCTAGCGGCGATTAGGAGAGCGAGCCCTCGGCAGGGTCCGTCATGCCACCGGCACCCATCGGCAAGGATCGTTAGATTCGGGGCACATGCCCACAGCAAAGAATCCCCTTCGGTACGGCCTGAAGTTCTCGCAGCAGGTGCATCCGATCGACGTCCAACGCGACGTCTGGCGCGTCGGGGACCAGGCCGGGTTCGACCACATCTGGGGATTCGATCACCTCCTCGCACTCGGCTCGGATCCCGCCGCGCCGATCTTCGACGGATGGACCTTCCTCGGCGCGATGGCGGCGATCACGAAGCGCGCGCGGATCGGTCTGAACGTGACCGGCAACCTTTACCGGCATCCAGGACTTATGGCGAAGATCGCGGTCACGGTCGATCACGTCTCGAACGGGCGCCTGGAATTCGGGATCGGGACGGGATGGAACGAGCCTGAGTTCACACAGTTCGCGCTGCCGTTCCCGAGCGCGGGCGACCGCGTCACGATGCTCGACGAGGCTCTGAAGGCGATGAAGCTCCTCTGGTCCGAGCCGCGGTCGACCCACAAGGGCCGCTTCTACGAGCTGAAGGACGCGATCGCCGAGCCCAAGCCGGTCCAGCGCCCGCACCCTCCCATCTGGATCGGCTCGAAGGGGGAGCGGATGCTGCGCCTGACTGCGCGGCATGCGGACGTCTGGCACTCGAACGCACCCACGTTCGAAGAGTCGGTCGCGCTGAACAAGGCGCTCGACGCGGCCTGCATCAAGGCAGACCGCGATCCGGCGTCGATCCGGCGCTCGATCTCGATGCGGTTCACGACCCCGGACGAGACCCTGCAGAAGGCAAAGGACACCATCAATGCCGGATTCACGGAGCTTCTCGTGATGACTGGCCCCGGGATGCAGAGCATGCCCGCGGGCGACCCGCGGAAGCGTGTCGAAGAGCTCGCCGCGCTCCTTCCGCGGCTCCGAGGGCTCGGCTGACCGGTCGCATCCGGTAGACTCATAAGCGAATAAGAGATCCAAAGGATCAAGAAAGGACAACGGGTGCCGTCAGCGACGCTCCCTAACAAGACCGAGGTGATCACGGCGTACCGCCGTGACGACAAGGACACCGGCTCGCCGGAGGTCCAGATCGCGCTCCTTACCGAGCGCATCAAGCACCTCACCGAACATCTGCGCACCGCCCGCCACGACAACGCAAGCCGCCGCGGGCTGCTCAGCATGGTCGGACAACGCCGACGGCTGCTCGCCTACCTGCACCGCAGAAGCCCGGAGCGATACCAGGAAATCATCGGGCGACTCGGTCTGCGACGGTGAGACCGCCCGCGTAAGCGGAACCCCAGGATTTCCTGGGGTTTTTCATAGGCACCCGAGATCAACAACCACATGCCAGTTACCCGTTCCCAGGCGACCATCAATGGAAAGCCGCTCACCTTCGAGACAGGCAAGTACGCCAAGCAGGCGGGCGGCGCGGTCACGGTCCAGTACGGCGACACGATCGTGTTCGCCGCTGCCACCGTCGCGAAGACTATCCGCACGGGCATCGACTTCTTCCCGCTGACCGTCGACTTCGAAGAGCGCCTCTACGCCGCCGGGAAGATACCCGGCTCATTCCCTCGCCGTGAGGGCCGTCCATCGGAGGAGGGCATCCTCACCGCGCGCCTCACCGACCGCCCGATCCGCCCGCTCTTTCCGAAGGGCTTCCGCAACGACGTGCAGATCGTCGTCTCGGCGTGGTCGGCCGATCAGGAGAACGACTACGACGTCCTCGCCGTCAATGCCGCGTCCGCCGCGCTCACGATCTCGAACGCACCGTTCGAGGGACCGATCGGCTGCGTTCGCGTCGGCACGGTCGACGACGAGCTCACGCTCAACCCGACGATCCAGCAGATGGAGCAGAGCAAGCTCGACCTCGTCGTGGCCGGTACGCGCGACTCGATCATGATGATGGAGGCCGGCGCGCACGAGGTCACCGAGGACTTCCTGATTCAGGCTCTCGCGGTCGCGCAGGAAGGCATCAAGAAGATCTGCGATGCGCAGATGGACCTTCAGCGCGCCTCGGGCAAGCCGAAGATGGAATACATCGTCGTCGTGCCGGACGCCGCCCGTGTGGGCGCCGCCACGTCGTTCCTGAGCCAGCGGCTGCGCGCGAAGCTCCGCAACCCGGACAAGGCGCAACGCGAGGCCGGCCTCGACGAGCTCAAGCTCGAGGCCATCGCTCAGTTCGCGGCCGGCGAGAACGCACCGCTCACTCCTGAAGAGGTGAGCGCGGTGTACGAGCAGCTCCTCGAGGACGAGTTCCGCAAGGCCGTCACGGAGGAGAACCTGCGTCCGGACGGCCGCGGCACGAAGGACATCCGTCAGCTCTCGATCGAGGTGGGGGTCCTGCCGCGCACGCACGGCTCCGCTGTCTTCACGCGCGGTCAGACCCAGGTCCTCTCCGTGGCCACGCTCGGCCCCGGCGGCGACGAGCAGATCATCGACACGCTCTCGCCGGTCGACACCAAACGCTACATGCACCACTACAACTTCCCGCCGTATTCGGTCGGTGAGGTCCGCATGATGCGTGGCGCCGGCCGACGCGAGATCGGACACGGCGCGCTCGCCGAGCGTGCCCTTCTCCCGGTGCTTCCGACCAAGGAAGAGTTCCCGTACAC
>JALYLL010000213.1 GCA_030774255.1 Chloroflexota bacterium
AGTTCATCACCAGGCCGGGGAAGCCGCTGCCCTGCGGGTTCACGCCAACGTCCGCCGCGAGGCCCTCGCGCCCGTAGAAACCCACGAGGGACCCCCCGTGCGGGACGAAGAACACTGAAATCTTGTAATCCTGCTGGATCTTCCAACCGAGGCCTTCCGTGTAGAAGCGCCTCGACTTCTCCATGTCATTGACGCCCAAAAGGATCGCGCTGACGTGCGCATTCATTCCGCGGCTCCCTATCTAGATATATCAGAGCGCCTAAACGCAGCCTATTTGTGAGACGCTCGCGCGCTTGTCACGTACGCCGCGAGCGATTCGAGGGTTTGCTTCGCCCCTTGGGCGGCGTAGTACTTCGCGACTTTCTCGTCGCGCTCTTCCTTGCTGCTGAAGACCAATCGCAGTGTCGCCTCGGTCGTGGCCCCCCGCTCGGCGAGCGTGAGGGTGGTCTTCACTGGGTGCGGGTCATCCTTGCCCATCCCGTACATCCAGACGATGCGCTCCGGCGGCGCGATCTCCTTCCACACCCAGTGGTTCGGATAGGCACTGCCATCGGCGCCCTGGATCGTGGCGTCCCACACTCCGCCGGGCTTGAAGTCGAACGCGTTCGTGGTGATCTTGCCGCCCGTCGGGGCGCACCACTGGGCGAGGTGGCTGGCGCTGGTGAATGCGTCGAAGACGAGTCGCCGGGGACCCTCGATGATCCGCGAGACGACGATCTCCCGGTCCGCCTCTTCGCTAGCTTCGGCTGCCATCTGCATGCTCCTTCTTCTGAAGTTTCTTCACGTACTCGTTGAGCCGGTCGAAGTTCTCATTCCAGTACTGCTCGAAGCCAATGACCCATTCGTGCACCGGCTGGAGGCCGCGCGCGTCGAGGCCGTAGAGCCGCTGCTGCCCGGCTTCGCGGACGCGCACGAGTCCCACCTCTCGAAGCACGCGCAGGTGCTTTGACGTGCGCGGCTGCGTGATCCGCAGTGCGCGTGCAAGCTCATTGACCGGACGCTCGCGCCCTTTGAGCAGGACGAGAATCCGCCGCCGCTGCGGCTCGGCAACCGCGTTGAACGCGTCGGAGGTCGTGGCCGCCCGCGCCATATCCGAAATATATGTCGATATCGGAATATGTCAAGAACGTAGTCGATCGCACTTGGCGACACGCCGGCTCACGCGGCAGACTGACGCCGACATAGCGGCTTCAGGCAGCGTCATCTTCCTCCGCGCGGCGAACGTCGGTGGGAACAGCGTGTTCTCGCCGGCGGCGCTCGCGAAGAAGCTCGACCTCGTGAACATCGGAGCGGCCGGCACATTCGTGTCGCGCCGGCGCATCGCGGCGACGACGATCGCCGCGGAGCTGCCCTTCGTCACCGCGATCGTCGTCGTGCCCGCGGCCGACCTCGTCGCGCTCGTCGATGCCGGACCGCCGCGGACACCGGCAGACACAACAGTGTTCGTAAGCGTCCTCACGACCGCGGCGAAGAATGCGCCCCGACTCCCGATCGAATTTCCTGCGGGTGATCGATGGGCGCTCCGCGTGGTCGAGCAGCGCGGTCGTTTCGTGATCTCCACGCGGCGTGTGAACCTGCAGCGCGGGTTCGACCTCAACGCGATCATCGAGCGCGCCTTCGGCGTTCCTTTCACGACCCGAACGTGGGGGACGATGGCGCGGATCCGCGCTGCGCTGGCCTGACAACGTGACAGGATCGCGGCTCGCCCTCACGCGGACGCAAGTTCTCGCGTTCCGGCGGCACGTCGGCGCGCTCGACGCGCGACTCCCACGAGGACGGCGCTCGCTTCGGCGTGCGGCGTGGGCCGGCTTACAGGACAGCATGCCCCGCGCTGCGGTCCTCTCCATCCATGCGCGCGTCGAAGGAACCAAGTCCTCGACCTGGGAGGACTCCTCCCTCATCCAGATCTGGGGGCCGCGCCACCACGCATACGTCATCCCAGCACGGGACCTCGCGGTCTTCTCGCTCGGGAGGCTGCCGGACGAAGGTGTGGCCCTACGTGTCGCGGAGGATCTGGCCGCTCGCCTGCATCGCCACCTCCGCGGCGCG
>JALYLL010000214.1 GCA_030774255.1 Chloroflexota bacterium
GTTCAGGAAGGAGGCAGGGATCATCGGATCGGCCTCACCACGAAGCGCCCGGTCGAGCGCGGCGCGCTTGGCTTCGCCGCGCGCGAGCAGAAGGACGCGGCGAGCTGCGATCAACCGCCTGAGACCGGTCGTGATCGCGCGGCGAGGTACGTCCTCCCGCGAGCCCCAGTACCGAACCGCGCTCTCGACGCTCTCTTCGGTCACGTCCAGCACGTGAGCGTCCGACTCCGGATCGGCCGGCGGTTCGTTGAATGCGATATGTCCGTTCGGGCCGAGTCCAAGGATGGCGAGGTCGTAGCCTCCGGCGCGATCGAGAGCCAGGTCGTAGTCGCGACACGCCGAAACAGGGTCGCTCGCCTCCCCGCGCAGCCGTGTGACCGCGCGCTCGGGAATGCGGAGCGGAACGATCACGTCGCGGAGCAGCCAGGCATGAAGCGACCGCCGATCGTGCAACGGGATCCCGACGTAGCCGTCGAGCTCGAAGACACGCACCTCGGAAAAGTCGATCTCGCCACGGTCGACCCGCGCCGCGAGCTCGCGGTAGATCGGCATCGCTGACTGACCGGTCGCGAAGGTCAGAACACCGTTCGGCACGGCGCGCACGACGTCGCACACGATGTCAGCTCCGGCAGCGGTGAACGACGGTTCGTCCGGCGTCGTGCGGAGCTTCGCCGTCATCAGGGCAGAAGCCGAGTGGCTGGGATCTCGTCCGCGATGCGATATGGCGCGGATACGTTCACTCGAATCGCATCCGCGGCCGACAGCGCGTCCGGAGATCGGAGTCGGGCTAAGACGCGGACTCGATAGGCGACCGCGCCGGCCGGCGGATCGAGCGTGACTTCGAGTGTCGCGGTCTCGCCCGCTCGAACGAACCGCGCATCGGTGAGAGCGAACTGCCGAGGCCTCCCGGTCGATCGGTCGTACCAGGCGATCCGAATGAATGCTTCACGGATCTGCGGATCCGAGACCTCGACCGTCGCTCGGAACCCGGTGGACTGGTCGGGCACCGGGATGAGCGCGCTCTCGATGCCCCACGCACGTCCGCCCGGCACGCCGACCACGAGCTCGGGACCGTCGATGCCGAACGATCCGCGCGGTGTCGTCCGCCGATATGGAGGTCCGCCCTCGGCGTTCACCAGAGCCGAGAGCGCCACCGCGACACCGAGCGCGCAGAGGAGACCCGCGACGACCCTTGGCACGCGGGAAACCTAGACCGCGAACGCCGCCGTGTCTGTCCTCAATTCGTGCGAAGACGTCGCACATTCGTGCGCGACCCGTCGCATATTTGTGCGCACGGCCTCTAGGAGAGTTCCACGAGCCACGTACCGATCTCGTATGGCTGTAAACGAGCCCACGCCCGGTCTCCCTCGAGATGGAGGGGAGCCGCGGTCCGGATGACGTCGAGACCGGTGTTGCCGAGGCCGAGATCCCCCTCGCGCAGGTCAACCGGTCGCGAAGCGCGGATCGGGCGGTCAAAGACAAGCTCGCCGGAGATCTCCTCACGTTGCGGGTTCGCGAGGCGCAGAACAAGGGATCGATCGGGCCCGGCGCGCAGCGCGGTCAAGACGAGGGGCGTGGCTGGATCCACGAAGGACACGAACGTGCGGGAACGGCCATCGCCCAAGACGACCAGCGGGGGCGACAGCCATTCGTGGACCGAGCGCGCCGCGTGCGTGACATCGGTCTGCTCGTCGAGCGGGATCGCGGCGTATCGGTACGTCCGCGAGCCGAGGCACTGCGCCGACGGGGTCTCGAGCTCAGGGCCGGCGTGCCCCTTTCGCTCCGGAAGATCGCCTCGCGAAAGGAAACCGACGGCGCGCAGCAGCGTGACGGCGATGGTGCCGCCGTCGTGCAGGACCGAGTAGTCGCGCAGGCCATCCACTCCCACCGCGAGGCCCTTGGTCGCGCCCTTCACGGCGACGAAGTCGTGTACGCACGCCTCCGAGGTCGGCGGCTCGATCCAGCGTTTGCGCACCTCGAAGCGATTCGACCGCTCGAGGAGCGCGAACGCGGCGCCGGTCTGGTGCGTGAGCGCCCGCGTCCCCGTCTCGCAGAGGACACGCAGGCGGTGGTCGCTCGCGCGGTTGTCGACCTCGACGGTCACGTCGACACGCCGCTCGCCAGCGTCGAGCGAGATCTCCATCCGGACGGGGCAATCGACGAGCTCGGGCGAGCGCGCGAGGCGGTCGTCGCGAAGCCGCGCCGGCAGACGCAGGACGAGATCGACCGTCGCGGTCGCGCGGTCGCCGGTCGCGGATGTCGCACACGTGCCGGAGAAGCCTTCGGATCCGACGGTCGGCCCGGCGTAGGAATAGGTGTATTCATCGCCGCGGTCGCCCTCGGAGATGAGCCTGTTCTGGCGTCCGCCGCGCTCTCCGCTCGCCTTGTCGATGACGAAGAAGCTCCCGTCCGGCTCGACCTCGACG
The DNA here is from genome assembly GCA_030774255.1 of Chloroflexota bacterium. Lineage (GTDB taxonomy): Bacteria > Chloroflexota > Limnocylindria > P2-11E > P2-11E > 3-1-20CM-2-70-9. Next base: position 2,427 of record JALYLL010000214.1, read on the forward strand.
CGCAGGAGGGCGTTCTCTATCGCGGCATTGCCGTCCGCCTTGACCGCGGAATCGCCCTCCGCGGCGGTCGCGGGCGAAAGCCCCAGACCCCCGGCGCGCACGCGCTTCGGGCTTCCATCGAGCGAGATCACCGCGTCGCGAGCCCAGGGGAGCGGATTCCAGACCATCGGAGAGCTGCCAGGGCCGGCGAGCCGCTCGAGCAGCCGGCCCGCGAGCGCCTCGCCGCGCTCGCGCACGTATGCGAAGCGCGGCGCCATGTCCACGTCGTGCACCGCGTCGATAGAGCAGCCGCAGATCGAGTCGTGCGGGTGGTTCTGCAGAAGCGTCCGCCAGAGATCGCGGAGCTCGTCGCGCGCAGTGCCGCCGGTGAGCGCATCGAGCGGCTCGCACCATTCGAGCAGGAGCCGCTCGCAGGCGACGTTCTCCTGCTTGATCCACACGCGCGTCGAGTTCACGCCGCGGAGGATCGGGCGGTAGCGGCCGCTCGTGATCTCGCCGCTCACCTCGTGCTGAAGCGGGGGCATGGCAGCAGCGAAATCCTCGAGGCTCGCGATCCGGACGTCGACGTTCGGGAATGCCTGCCGCATCTCGCGCACGGCCTCGGGCAGGCGCGCATATGCCTCGACGTGATCGTCGCCGACCATCAGGAGGATCGCGTCGCCGTTCGCGTAGGGCGTCAGCCGATCGAGGATGCGCGCGGTCTTCGCTCTGACGCGGCGGCGCAGCGCGTCGGGACCTTCGTCCGCGGGACCGACGAGCGGCAGGGCGTTGGAGTAGTGGTCGACGAGATGCGCCGCCCGCACGCGGTCGCCCGACGGCGAAACCCACCAGAACTCGCTCCCGACGGATTCGCCCTCGTCCCCCATGCCGCGCGCGAAGACGTACGTGTCGTATCCGAAGGCGCGGAGGATCTGCGGCAGCTGCGCTGGATGGCCGAACGGATCCGCCACGTAGGCGACGCGCGCGGCGCGGCCGAGCTCTCCGGCGCTCCGCAGTCCCTCCTGAAGGTTGCGAACGATCGACTCGCCTGAGACGAGGAGGAGGTCCGCGAGCACATGCCACGGGCCGATGAGCAGGCGATCGGATCTGGTGAGCGCCTGGACGCGAGGTACGTCCGCGGGTTTCTTCTCGAGATAGTCCTGGATCGCGATCGTTTGTCCGTCGAACGTGAACGAGCGGAAGTCCGGATCGCGCTCGAGGACGTCGAGGAGACGCGAGACCATCGGGACGAGCCGTGCGCGGTAGCCCTCGAAGCGCTCGTACCACTCGCGATCCCAGTGCGTGTGCGGGATCACGAACGCGCGCCACCGGAGTCGGCGCCGCAGCAGAGCGATCGCCTGCGGCGCGAGAAGGCCGGAGACGATGCCAACGGTCATGCCGCCGAGCACGTCGAAGGGGTAATGCACGCCGACGACGACACGGGCGAGCGCCGCGGAGATGCCGAGCAAGAGGATCGGCACCCGGTATTTCGGGGTGACGTACGCAAAGGCGACGGCGGCGCCCATGGCGAGGGCGGCATCACCGGACGGGAACGAATACGACGACGGATGCGCCACGATCGTCTCCGGCGCGGGCAGCGGACCCGGTGCGTTTGCGAGCGCCTCGAATGGGCGCGGCCGCCGCACGACGAGCTTGATCAGCTCGTCGATGGCCCACGCATCGATCATTCCGAAGACGACCGTCGCCGTCGCGGCGATGCCGCGCCGGTTGAACCCGCGCGAGCGAAGGAGAAGGAAGGCGAGGATCCACCAGAAGAAGCCGTCCCAGTTCAGATAGGTGAGGGCTACCGCGATGACGGACGTGACGATGTTCCGCTGCTCGGCGATGGCGAGGTAGAGCTGGGCGTCGAAGTTGCCGAGCGCGTTGAGGAAATCGTTCAACGGGAACGGAGGTGGCGCCAGATGAACAGAGCGACGCCCAGGACGATGAGGCCGGCCACGATGTAGTCGAGTCCTCGCAGCTGATGCTTCAGGTCCTGCCAGTTATCGCCGAGGATCATCCCGGCCCAGACGAGAAGCATCACCCACGGCACGGTGCCGACGATCGAGAACACCAGAAATCGCCAGAGCGGCATATGCGCGATGCCCGCCGGCACGGAGATGAAGGTGCGCACGATCGGGAGCATCCGCGAGAAGAGCACGGTCAGGTCACCCCATCGCGCGAACCAGCGGTCCGCCGTTTCGAGGTCGTGAGAGCTGATGAGGACATAGCGCCCGTAGCGCTCGAGGAGTGGGCGACCGCCGAACGCCCCGACGGCATAGCTGACGAGAGAGCCAGCCGTATTGCCGATGACGCCGGCGAGCACGGCGCCCCAGTAGGTCCAGGGCCCGCCGGTCAGGGGCTCGACGATCCCCCGCGAAACGCTCCACCCGGCGAACGGGAGGATGAGCTCCGACGGGATGGGGATCGCGGCGCTCTCGATGGCCATGGCGATGACCACGCCGACGTACCCGAAACGACCGTACAACGAGTCGATGAAGGGAAGGACGAATTGGTCGACGGCCTCGATCAAGTCTCCGTATCGTAGTGAAGCCGTGTCTCCTACTTCCGCACTGCCGGACGAGATGCGCGAGGCGCTGCGAACGCAGCGGCGCGCGGACCTCGTCGTCGGCATACCGAGCTTTCGCAACGCCGCGACGATCGGCCACGTGACAGAGGCGGCGGCCGAGGGGCTGCGCCGCAACTTTCCCGAGATGCGCGCCGTGATCGTCAACGCCGACGGTGGGTCCGAGGATGGCACGCCGGACCGGGTACGTGCATCCGCGAACGGCGTACCGACGATCGCCGGCCGCTACCAGGGAAAGTCGGGAAAAGGCTCGGCCTTCCGCGCGATCTTTGAGGCCGTGACCATGCTCGACGCGAAGGCGTGCGCGGTGGTGGACAGCGACCTCCGCAGCATCACGCCCGAATGGATCGCGCGCCTCATCGGCCCGATCGTTCGCGGCGAGGCGGATTACGTGACCCCGCTCTACGCGAGACACAAGCACGACGGGACGATCACCAACACGATCGCGTACCCGCTCACCCGCGCGCTCTACGGCCAGCGAGTGCGGCAGCCGATCGGCGGCGAGTTCGGCTTCGGCCCCGATCTCGCGAAGATCTATCTCGCCGAGCCGGTGTGGGACAGCGACGTCGCGAAGTTCGGCATCGACATCTTCATGACGACCACCGCGCTCGCGCGCGGCCTCCGCGTCGCGCAAGCGTTCCTCGGCGCGAAGATCCACGATCCCAAGGACCCGGGCGCCGATCTCGGACCGATGTTCACGCAGGTCGTGGGGACCCTGCTGACGCTCGCGCGAAAGAACGCCGACATCTGGCGCCCGATCACGGGGTCGCGCGAGGTGCCCGTGATCGGCGAGATCTCACCGGTCGAGCCCGAGGCGGTGAACGCGAGCGTGCGGGTCCTCGTCGAGAAGTTCAAAGTCGGCGCGGCCGAGCAGGACGAGGCATGGGACGAGATCCTTTCGGCCAACACGCGCGACGTCGCGCGAAAAGCCGCGGAGACCGGCAACGCGAGCGCGATCGGCGGTCGGTTCTGGGCGAAGGCCGTGTACGAGATCGTCGCGGGGGCGAAGACACGCGGCGACACCGAGGCTCTCGCGCGCGCGCTGCTTCCGCTCTACTTCGGGCGCGTCGCGGCCCTCATTGGCGAGGTGCAAGGCCTCGATCAGGACGGCGCCGAACGCGTCGTCGAGCAGCAGGCGCTGATCTTCGAGCAGACGAAGCCGTACCTCTTGGAGCGCTGGGCCTGACGGCCTCCTTAAAGGAGGACCAGCTCGTCCTCGTCACCGAGGACGATGGGGGCCTACCGCTCGGCGCGATGAGCCCGCTCGGCCTCTACTACCACGACACGCAGTACCTGTCCGGCTACGCGCTGCGCGTCAACGGATCGCGTCCGATCCTGCTCTCGGCCAACACCGAGCAGAACTACGTCGCGACCTTTCAGCTCATGCATTCCGAAGGCGCCGTGCTGGGAACGGCTCGGCATGCCGCCGACACGCTCTCGATCCGCCGCACCCGCTTTCTGGCGGACGGACTGCGCGAGCGCATCGGAGTGCTCAACGCGAACGCGCATCCGGTGGACGTCGTCGTGGAGCTCGAGTTCGAGGCCGCATTCCGCGATATGTTCGCGGTGCGCGCCTATCGCGATCTGAGTCTCGCTCCGCTCGCGTCGACCCGCGGCCCACGCGAGGGCGGCCTTGTGTTCGAGCGCGTCGGCCGGGACAGCGTCCGGCGTACGACCGAGATCACCCTGCGACCCGCACCGGACGCGATCGAGGGAAACATCTTCCGTGTCACGCGCACCCTCGGGCCGCAGCAGTTCCTGCAGCTCGAGCTTGCCGCGATCCCGCGCGAGGACGGCGCGGCGCCGGCGGCATCGCCCGAGCGTTTCGACGATGCGATCGACGCCCTCAACGCGCGCTATCGGCGATTCCTTCGTTCGTGCTCGCGTTACACGACGAGCTCCGAGGTGCTCGACGAGGGTCTCATCACACGAAGCGCGCTCGACCTGCGCGCGCTCCTCGAGTTCCATCCGAGCGGCCCATACCCCACCGCGGGGATCCCGTGGTACGCCGTGCCCTTCGGCCGTGATGGGCTCATCTCGGCCTACCAGACGCTCGGCTGGAATCCGGACATCGCGCGGGGGACGCTCCGCCTACTCGCGAGCTACCAGGGTCACCAGGTCGACGACTTCACCGAGGAGGAGCCGGGGAAGATCTTCCACGAGCTCCGCCGCGGCGAGCTCGCGCGGCTGGGCGAGGTGCCGCACCACCCGTACTACGGGTCGGTCGACGCGACGCCGCTCTTCGCGCTGGTGTTCGCCGAGACGGTGAAGTGGACCGCCGATCGCGCGCTCTGGCGCGATCTGCTTCCGGCGGCGGAGCGCGCGCTCACCTGGTGCGACACCTACGGCGACCCCGACAAGGATGGATACGTCGAGTACGGGCACCGGCCCGGCGAGATGCGCAGCCAGGGGTGGAAGGACTCGGCCCAGTCGCTCTCGGACCCCGAGGGAAAGTGGTCCAAGCTGCCGGCCGCACTTGTAGAGGTTCAGGCCTACGTGTACGCCGCGAAGATGGGCGTCGCCGACCTCTACGAGATCGACGGCGACAAGACGCGCGCGGATCGCCTGCGCGGCGAAGCGAAGGAGCTGCAGACCCGCTTCGAGCGCGACTTCTGGATGGAAGCCGAGCAGTGCTACGCGCAGGCGCTGGACGGCGACAAGAAGCAGGTCCCGGCAGTGACGAGCAACGCCGGACACGCCCTCTGGTGCGGGATCGCGAGCCCGGAGCGCGGCGCCGCGGTAACGAGGCGGCTCATGGAGCTCGACATGTACACCGGCTGGGGCATCCGAACGCTCTCGAGCAAGTACCCGACATACAACCCGATGAGCTACCACAACGGATCGGTGTGGCCGCACGACAACTCGCTCATCGTCGAGGGCTTCGCGCGCTACGGTCAGCGCGAGGAGGCGGCCGAGGTGGTGGGCGCGCTCTTCGAAGCCGGCCGCCGCTTCCCCAACTCGCAGCTGCCCGAGCTCTGGTGCGGCTTTCAGCGCGATCTGCGGTTCTCGGCGCGCCCCGCCGACTACCTCGTGTCGTGCATCCCGCAGGCATGGTCGGCGGGGATGGCCTTCCTGTGCCTGCGCGCGCTCCTCGGTATGCAGCCCGACCTGAACACGCAGCGCCTCTTGCTCGACCCCGCGCTTCCGGCGTGGCTCGATCGCATCGACGTTCGCGACATGCGCATCTTCGATTCGCGCGTCACGTTCCGCGTCCGGCGGAGCCAGCGCGGCGACCGCATCGCGGGCGGCCGGGGCCGGGTCACGAGGGCGGCTGCCACCGCGTGACGCGCCGGCGTCCGCGCGTCGTCCTGGTCCACTACACCGCCCCGTCAGTCCTCGGCGGTGTCGAGCAGGTGATGGGCGCGCACGCGACCGCGCTTCGCGACGCCGGCGCGGACGTCACGATCGTCGCCGGCCGCGGCCGCGCGCCAAAGGGCGTGCGACTCACGCGCATACCCGAGGTCGATTCGCGCAACGAGAACGTGCTCCGCGACTTTCGTTCCCTGGCCCAGGGCGAGCGCACGAAAGCCCACGACGCGCTGGTCGATCGCCTGGTGCGCAAGCTGCGGCCGATATTCGCCGAGGCGGACCGCGTCGTGGTCCACAACGTCATGACGATGCACAAGGATCTGGCGCTGACGGAAGCGCTTGTTCGGCTCGCGCGCGAGCGCCCCGGGGTCCTGATCGCATGGACACACGACCTCGCGTGGTCCGACCCGCAATACGCCAGTGAACGACATCCCGGCGACCCGTGGGGTCTGATCGCCCGCGCGCATCCAGGCATCCGCTACGTCGCCGTATCCGAAGAGCGCGCCGATCAGCTCGCTGCGCTCGCGGGTCTGAAGCGCGAGGGCGTCGCGGTGGTGCCTAACGGCGTGGATATCGCCGCCGCGCTCGGGCTCTCGAGCGCTGGAATGAAGCTCGCTGAGCGGCTCGACCTCTACCGTGCGGACCCGCTCCTCGTGCTGCCGGCCCGCCTCACTCGGCGAAAGCGCATCGAGGCGGCCATCGCAGCCACGGCGGCGCTCCGCGGGCGTGGCCGCAATGCGATGCTCGTCGTCACCGGTCCACCGGGACCGCACAACGCGGCGAACGCGAGCTACCTGGAAGAGCTGAGCGCGCTCGCCGAGGAGGTCGACGGCGTCCATCTGCTTGCGGCGCTCGGCTTGAAAGCCCCCTATCGCGTGATCGCCGACCTCTACGCGCTCGCCGACGCACTGGTGCTGCCGAGCCAGAGCGAAGGCTTCGGCATCCCGTTGCTCGAAGCCGCGCTGCACCGGCTGCCGATCGTGTGCAGCGACCTCCCCACCCTGCGCGCGCTCGCCGCTGACGCGGCGACGTACGTCCCGGCGGACGCGTCGGGCGAGGTGATCGCCGACGCGATCGAGCGATCGCTCGGAGAACCCGGCCCGCGCTTTCGCTCGCGCGTTCGCGCGCTGGCGTGGTCCCGCGTTCTCACCGAACGCGTGGTCCCGCTCGTGCTCGAAGGCATCGTGTGAAGGTCCTCGTCGCGATCAGCGATCCGGAGCGCGAGGGCAGCCTGCTCGAGACAGCGGCGGCGCTTGCCGGCGACGGCGAGGTCGTCCTCGCGTCCGCGATCGAGGTCACCGGGGACGCCACCCTGGCTTCGGCCCAGCCCGAGGCGCGCGTTCGGCGCCGCGCACTCGACGCTTTGGCCGGCGACCTTCCCGGACGCCATCTCCGCAGCATCGTGACGGTCGCCCGGGTCGGTTGGGAGGCGATCCGCGAAGCCTGCGCCACCGAACGGCCGGACCTGCTCCTCGTCGGCTGGCGCCGACCGGGATGGGACCTACTCGGGACGACGATCGAGGCGATCCTGCGACAACCCCCGTGCGACCTGGCCGTGGTCAAGGGCCGGCCCGCGCGTTCAAAACGCATCCTCGTGCCGGTGAGGGGCGGCCGCTACGCACAGCTCGCCGCGCGCCTCGGGATCGCGCTGGCAAAAGCGCACGGCGGATCGGTGACGCTGCTCCATGTCGCTGAGCGCGATGGCGGACGAAAGACGCAGACCCTCTACCAGCTGCTCGGCGAGCGCGCGTACGACGAGCGCGTCGAGCGGCTCGTCACGCGATCGGGCGATCCCGCGAAGGTCATCGAGGACGAGCTGGCCGAGCACGACGCGATCGTCTTCGGCGCGACGGGTCGCGAAGGCGCGCGCGATCCACTCGGCCCGGTCGGGCAGAGGATCATCGCGGACGCGCGCAACGCGCTGGTCGTCCGCACCAGCGCCCCTCTCGCCTCGCCGATGTTCGTCGAGCGCACCCGCCTTCCGGCCGAGCGCGCCGAACGCAGCCGCGTGCTCGGCGAGATCGTCGATAAGTGGTTCGCCGAGAACACGTTCAGCTCCGCCGAATTCGCCGACCTGCGCCGGCTGGTCGACGCGAAGGAGCGACAGAACCTCCGCATCTCGGTCGGGCTCCCGACGCTCAACGAAGAGGCGACCATCCGCAAGGTCATCCGCGCCATCCGGTCCCGCCTCGTCGAGCGCTTCCCGCTCGTCGACGAGCTCGTCGTCATCGACTCGCGCTCCGACGATCGCACGCGCGAGATCGCCGAAGAGGAAGGCGTGCCGGTATTCATCCACGACGAAATACTTCCCGAGGTCGGCAGCTATCGCGGCAAGGGCGAAGCCCTCTGGAAGAGCCTCCACATCCTCACCGGCGACATCGTCGTCTGGATCGACACCGACGTCACGAGCGCGCACCCGAAGTTCGTGTACGGCATCGTCGGTCCGCTGCTCATGCGGCCCGACTTGCAGTTCGTGAAGGCTTTCTACCAGCGACCGCTCCACATTGGCGACGACCTGCAGGCGACCGGCGGCGGTCGCGTGACCGAGCTCGCCGCGCGACCCATCCTGAATCTGTTTTTCCCGGAGCTCTCGGGGATCGTGCAGCCGCTTTCAGGAGAGCAGGCGGGGCGGAGAACGCTGCTCGAGCAGCTGCCGTTCTTCACCGGCTACGGCGTCGAGACAGGGCTGCTCGTCGACACGCTACAGCGCGCGGGTCTCGGCGCGATCGGCCAGGTCGACATGAAGCAGCGCATCCATCGCAACCAGTCGCTCTACAACCTGTCGAAGATGAGCTTCGAGGTCCTTCAGGTCGCGATCAAGCGTGTGGGCGAGGCGCACGGGACGAACCTTCTCGAGGAGGCGAACTTCACGATGAAGCTCATCGCCGCCAGTGGCGGCAAGCTCCACCTCGAAATGCACGACATCCTTGATGTCGAACGGCCACCGATGGCAACGATCCCGTCGTACCAGGCGAGCCGAAACGCGGCGGTCGATACTGCCGCTCGTTGAAGGTCGTTCGCTCCGTCGCAGAGGCCCGCGCCTTCCGTGCTGGGTCCCCCAGCGCCAGGTTCGGGCTCGTTCCGACCATGGGCGCGCTCCATGCCGGGCACGCTTCGCTGATCGGGCGCGCGGTGCGTGAGAACGAACTCGCGGTGGTCTCGATCTTCGTGAACCCCACGCAGTTCGGGCCGCACGAGGACTTCGCCGCCTATCCGCGCGATGAGTCGGCCGACCTTGCGATGTGCGAGCGGCTCGGCGCGGCGATGGTCTTCGCGCCAACCGTCGACGAGATGTACCCGGCCGGCGACGCGACGCGGGTGCAACCCGGCCCCGTGGCCGCGCGTCTCGAGGGCGCCGCACGGCCCGGCCATTTCGCCGGGGTCGCGACCGTGGTGATGAAGCTCTTCGCGATCCTTCGGCCAGACGTCGCGTATTTCGGCCAGAAGGACTTTCAGCAGCTCCGCGTCGTTCAAACCATGAGCCGCGACCTGCGCCTCGGCGTGCGCGTCGCCGGCTGCCCGACCGTCCGCGACCCCGATGGTCTGGCGATGAGCTCGCGCAACCGCTACCTCTCGGCGGACGACCACCAGACCGCGCTCGCGTTCTCGCGATCGTTGCTCGCCGCGAGAGAGGACTGGTCTCGTGGCGAGCGCGAAGCGGCGAAATTGCGCGACCGCGTCCAGCGCGACACGGCGGTTCCCGGCGTTGCGCTCGAATATGTCTCGGTGGCCGACCCCCTGACGCTCGACGAGCTCGAGCATCCCGCCGAGCGCGCGGTCATATCGGCGGCGGCGCGAGTCGGCAAGACGCGGCTCATCGACAACGTGCTCCTCGGTATCGCGCTCGAGGACATCGCGTGACCACCATCGCCGAAGAGGCCAGG
>JALYLL010000215.1 GCA_030774255.1 Chloroflexota bacterium
GCGGTCGGGATCGGCCTCATTCTCGGAGCGTTCGTCGGCATCGCCGCGGTCGGCGGCGCGTTCATGAACCTCAACTTCATGCTCGCCGGCAGCGCCAGCACGAATCCGGTCCTGCTGCTGCTGGGCTTCCTCCTGGTCCTAGCCTGGAAGACGGCGGGATACATCGGACTGGATCGCGAGCTGCTACCGCTCCTCGGCACGCCGTGGAGTGCGCCAAAGCCACCAGCGGTCCCCGTCAAGACCGCCCCATTGCCGCAACCCGTCTAAGGCGGTCCCCTTCGTCGCGTCTTGCTAGACCGCGGGAGCTCGTTCATGGGAAATCTGCGCCTGGATCCGTTCGCGGTTCGCGCCGCCGTGGTTCTTGGAGACCTTCTCCTTGAGTCGCGCGATCGTCTCCTCGGGCGTCTTGGTCGCCGGCTCCCCGAGCTGGTTGCGCGGTCGCGCGGCCTTCGGATCGCTCATCACGCGTTCGATTCAGCGCCTCTGCCGGTGTAGGCGCGAACCAGAGCGACGATCAGGGCCGCCACGAGAACGAAGAAGACGATGGAGAGAAGCGCGGCGATCTCGACGACCGGCGTGCCCGCGGGCTGAGCGAAGATCCCGCGGAACGGGCCAACGAGCGGCTCGGTGATCCCGTAGATCGCGGACGCAAACGGCTGATCGGCGTTCGCCCCCAGAAGCTTGAACGTGAATCGAACGAGCAGAAGCACCTCGAGCACGGTGAACACGAGCGCGATGACGCGGCTCGCCGTCCACATCGAGGCATTCCGCGCGGGCGTGCCCGAGACGTTCACGTTGGCGGAGCTGCGAGGCGGTGCGGGAGTTGTGGTGTTCGTTGGTTGGGGGGATGTTGTCATAGGAGAATCGTGGGCCACCCACTACGGGCAGTCATGACCGGACCGTCATGCATGGAAACGCCAAGCAAAGTCCGTGGATTCGGGACTCTGCTTGGCGCTCGGTCGCGTAGCTCGCTAAAGGTGCCGAACCCGTCGACCCCGCAGCAGGACGATCCCCATACCGGCCAGCCCGACGCCGAGCATCGTCAGCGGACCGGACGGATCACCCGTGCTCGTCGATGGCAGGCCCTGCGTACCGGCGACCGCTACTGGTGCAGCGGTCGGAACGGAGGCGACGATCGGCGCGGCTGTGGGCGCGGTCGTCGGTGTGACGCTTGAAGCGGCTGTGGCGATCGGTGTCGCCGCCGGAGCGACGATCGGAGTGGCCGACGGTGCCAGAGTGAAGGGTGGTCGGGTCGGTGGGATGATCACGGGCGGAGCGGCATTGCACGTCGATGTGACGAAGTGGTCGTTGATCAGCGTCACCGTGCCATTCCGCGCCAGCGCTCTGCCCTGGACGCTGACTGCGCTGTCGAGCGTGATGGACGTCAAAGCGAGGATAGTTCCAACGAAGGATGAGCCGGAGCCCAAAGTCGCTGAGCTCGTGACCTGCCAGAAGACGTTGCAGGGGCTCCCGCCGTTGATGAACACGACGGAGCTCGTTGATGCCGTCACGAGATCTGATGTCGCCTGGAAGATCCAGACGGAGCTCGGATCGTTCTGGCCATTGAGCGTGAGCGTGCCAGTGAGGTCGAGCGTTACTCCGCCTGCGTTGTAGACGCCGCCGACGAGCGTCTGTCCGCCCAGGATGCCTCCCGGTACGACCGCGCCCGATCGTCCCGCGGCGTCGTTGTACGCGACAACGAGGTCGCTCTTTGCCTGCAGCGCGACGGCGTCGCCCGCGTGAATCGCACCGGCGATGATTCCGGGCGGGAACCCGGTTATCGAGGCGGCGGGGTGAATGCCGACGTCTCTGTCTATGGTGGTGGCGCCTGTGTTCGTGATGCTGGGCGTGCCGGCGAGTATCGAGTAGCTCGCTGCGGTTCCGAGCCCGACGGTTGGGACGATCGCCGCATTTGCCGCGGTGCCTGCCATCGCACCGATCGCGATGACGAATGCGATGCCGACCGTCGCGATGATTCCTCTTGAGTTCCTCATGCTGGACGCTCCCCTGCCGCGCGCGCGCGGCGTGTCTGTCTCTGCCGGATGGTCGACCGAGTGGTCGTCCGTGTCATGACCGTTCGGTCACACATGACGGATCGGTCATCACGGACGAGGCGTGACGGCAAAGTCATGACAAGGACGCCGCCGCACGTCATCGTTCGGAACATGTCTACCGACAACCCCATCCGTGTCTTCGTGCTCGAGGAGTTCCGCCTGCGCGCAGAAGACATCGATGGCGCCGCCGCGCGGATCGTCGCGGAATCGCCGCACGGGCTCGAACCCGCCATCCCTCTCCTGACGAGCGTCGAGGACCGACGGGACGTCGCGACGCTCAGAGCGTTACACACAGGGGAATCCACCGAAGGCGATGCAGCGCAGCACGCCGCTCTCGATCC
>JALYLL010000216.1 GCA_030774255.1 Chloroflexota bacterium
GTGGCCGCGACGCGGATCACTCGATCTTGATGGTCTTGATCTTGTCGCCGATCTTGATGCCGTTGACGACCTCGATCCCCGACGTGACGATCCCGAAGTTCGTGTACTGCTTGTCGAGGAAGGTCGAGTCTTTTTTCACAACAAACCATTGCGAACCGTTGTTGATCGCAGGATCTTGCCCGCGCGCGATACCGACGGAGCCGAGCTTGAACGAGAGATCGTTGTATTCGGACGGGACCTTCTCGCCGCCGGTGCCGGTGCCGAGCGGGTCGCCGCCCTGGACCACCCAGTCCTCGACGCGGTGGAAGATCTTGTCGTTGTAGAAGCCACTCTTCGACTTCTCGACGAAGCGCCCGACCGTCTGCGCAGCCTTGTCGGGTCTGAGGGTGAACGTGAACGTGCCGCCTTTTGCGAGCTCGACGGTCGCTTTGCTGCCGGTGGGCAGCGGAGTTGAACTCGGACTTGGTGACTTCGTGGCCGTACCTCCTGGCGTCGCCGCCGGCGATCCGCACGCGGTCACGAAGACGCTCGCGGCCGCGGTGCGTAGAAGCGTGCGACGATTCATCGCTCACCACTCTATCGGTCTATCGTGTGTCCTCCCATGCCGAGCTTTCAGGCCCCGCGCGGAATGCGGGACCTGCTCCCCGAAGACGCGGCCGCCTTCGACGCGTTGCAGGCTGTGATCGAAGCGCGTGCCTTGCGCTACGGCTATCCGCGGATCGTCACGCCGGTCGTCGAGGATCGCGCCGTCTTCGTGAAGGGCGTCGGCGAGGCCAGCGACATCGTGGGACACGAGATGTACGACGTCTCGCTGCACGGCCAGGCCGGGCTCGCGCTCCGGCCCGAGGGGACAGCTGCCGTGACGCGCGCGTTTCTCGAGCACGGCCTCCACCGCGCGCCGCGGCCGGTCCGGTTCTTCTATTCCGACCCGATGTTCCGCGGGCAGCGGCCGCAGCTTCTTCGCTACCGCCAGTTCTGGCAGTGGGGCCTGGAGTGTTTCGGACCCGAGGAGCCCGCGGCCGACGTCGAGATCATCGATTTCACCGCGCGTCTGTTCGGGGAGCTCGGCCTGCGGAGCTACCGCCTCGAAGTCAACACGGTCGGCGACGCCAAATGCCGGCCGAAGATCGCCGAGACGCTCGCCGCGTACTTCGCGTCGAACCGCGACGCGCTATCCGAGGAGTCGCGGAAGCGTCTCGAGACCAATCCGCTCCGCATCCTCGACTCGAAGGATCAGAAGGACCGTGCCCTTGTCGCTGCGGCGCCGCCGCTGCACGAGCTGCTTTGCGCGGAGGACCGCGAACACTTCAACCAGGTCACCACCTCGCTCGAGCGGCTCGGTCACGAATTCAAGGTCAACCAGACCCTCGTACGCGGTCTCGATTACTACACGCGTACGGTGATGGAATGCATCCTGACCGATCCCGAGTTCAGCAAGAGCGGCGATATCGCTGTCGCGGCGGGCGGCCGGTACAACGATCTCGTCGAAAAGCTCGGCGGTCCGCCGGTCCCCGGTGTCGGCATCGCAGGTGGCGTCGACGTGCTGCATGCTGCGTTGAAGAAGGAAGGAGTGCCGATGGGATACGCGACGACGCCGGATGTCTACGTCCTGTCGGCCGAGAAAGGCGACGGCGCCGACCGTCTGCAGATCGCCGATCCGTTGCGGCAGGCGGGTTTCAACGTGGCGATCGATTACTCCGACCGCCCGCTCGACAAGCAGCTCGAGAGTGCCGTCAGGCACGGCGCGAAGGTCGCGGTCATCCGCGGAACGGCCGAAGCGCGCGGCGGCAACGTCATCGTGCGCGACCTCGTCGCAAAGACGCAGCGCGTCACGCGGCTCGCGGCCGTGGTGACCGAGGTCGGTCGGCACGTCCCCAAGCACCAGACGCCGCCGCTCTACGAGGGCCCGGCGAATCCTGATGACCACGAGCCTGGCGCGGCGGGCGAGGGCCCATACCTGACGGACGATCGGGACTGAGATGTTGAGGACGCATACCTGCGGTGAGGCGCGCGCGTCCCTCGCGGGCAGGGAAGTGACGCTCGCCGGATGGGTCCACACGCGCCGCGATCACGGGGAGCTCACGTTCATCGACCTGCGTGACAGGTACGGGATCACGCAGGTCGTCGCGCACGCCAAAGAGAACCCCGCGGCGCACAAGGCGCTCGGCAAGGCACGCAACGAATGGGTGCTGCGCGTCCGCGGCACGGTGCGGCCACGGCCCGAGGGAACGAATAACCCGAAGCTCCCCACAGGCGACGTCGAGGTCGCGGCGAGCGAGATCGAGGTCTTGAACGAGTCGAAGACCCCACCTTTCTATGTGAACGAGGAGACCGAGGTCGACGAAAACCTGCGCTGGAAATACCGCTACGTCGATCTTCGCCGCGAGCGATCGCGCGAGATCATCAGGCTCCGCCACGAAGTGACGAACTTCATTCGCAACTTCTTCGTCGAGCGCGGGTATTGGGAGATCGAGACCACGATGATGATCCGCTCCGACCCGACCGGAGCGCGCGACTTCATCGTTCCTTCGCGCTACTACCCCGGAAAGTTCTGGGCGCTGCCGCAATCGCCTCAGCAGCTCAAGCAGATCCTCATGGTCGGCGGCATCGATAAGTACGTTCAGATCGCGCGGTGCTTCCGCGACGAGGACCCGCGGGCGGATCGCATCTACGAGCTCACGCAACTCGATGTCGAGATGAGCTTCGCCGAGCCTGACGACGTGATGTCGGTCATCGAGGAGTGCTACACGGCCGTCTTCGACAAGTTCGCGAAGAAACCGTTGCGGACGAAACCGTTTCCTCGGATGACGTACGACGACGCGATGCGACGGTATGGCACCGACCGGCCCGACACTCGCTTCGCCATGGAGGTCGTCGACCTGACGGAGATCGTCCGCGGCACCGCGTTCGGCGTGTTCAGGGACGCGATCGCCGAGGGCGGCGCCGTTCGCGCGATCGTCGCTCCCGGTAAAGCGGACGCGTCGCGGAAGGACATCGACGCGTGGACCGCAATCGCAAAGACCCGCGGCGCAAAGGGCCTGGTCTCGTTCGCCTTCGTCGGCTCGGAGGTGCGCTCGCCGGTCGCGAAGTTCTTCTCGGCGGACGAGCTGAGCCGCCTGCAACAAGCATCGGGTTCCCAGGTGGGCGACCTCGTCCTGGCGGTCGCGGGCGAGTACCGCGTCGCGAGTCGCTCTATTGGCGAGGTCCGACGGCAGCTCGGTGAGCAGTTCGGGCTGATCGACACGTCGGCACATCACATGATGTGGATCCACAAGTTCCCGATGTTCGAGCGCACGCCTGAGGGGACCTGGACGTTCTCGCATAACCCGTTCGCAGGGCCGCTCACCGCGGACGACGCGAAGCTTCTCGATACGGACCCGGGCAAGGCTGTGTCGTCGCAGTACGACCTCGTCGTCGACGGGAACGAGCTTGGAGGCGGCAGCATCCGCATCCACAACCGCGCGATGCAGGAGCGTGCCTTTGAGGTGCTCGGAATCCCGAAACAGGAGGCGGCCGTGCGGTTCGGCGCCCTCCTCGACGCGCTGGAGTACGGCGCGCCCCCGGAAGGCGGGATCGCCACCGGCATGGACCGCACGGTGATGATCCTCGCCGGTCTCTCCAACGCGCGTGAGACGATCGCGTTCCCGAAGACGCAGACAGGCTACGACCCACTGCTCGACGCTCCAGCGGCGGCCGATCCAAAGCTTCTGGAAGAACTCGGTCTGCGGGTCGTTGCGAGACCGGAGACGCCGAAGCGGTCCTAGGGGCCCGGATCTCGGATCGTGATGCGGTCCTGCCAGCCGAAGACCACCGGGATCGGACGCCGGTCGGCTCCCACGAGGTAGACAACGCGATTCCAGTCCGGGACCGGGGTCGCCGAGCTGCCGGGCAACAGCGGCGGATGCTTCGCCGGACCGAAATCTCCATCGAGGTAGCAGACCGTGACCGCCTCGGTCGCCGGGCGATCGCGCCACTGCGAGACCATCCGCATCCCGACCGGCATAGGCGCTGTCTCCTCCCATTTCGCAATCGAGGCCGCCGAGCTGTCGAAGGCCGCGGCGACGACGAATGCGTTTGAGCTGACCGGTAGCGCCGCGCAGATCTCGCGCGCGCCCGACACATAGACCGGCGACGCGGACGATGGGTGGGAAGTGGGCGCGAGCGCGCCGGACTCCACGTGGCTGCCGCACGCCGCAATCAATGCTATGAGTGCGATCTGCAGCGGAATCCGCATCGTTGCGAGTCTAGGAGCGACCTACACTTTCACAAATGGACCGCGTGTATCTCGACCATGCCGCCACGACCCCGGTCGACCCGGAGGTCGCCGAGGCGATGTCTCGCGTGCTCCGCGAAACGCACGGCAATCCGTCGAGCATCTACGCCGAGGGTAGGGCCGCCCGCGCTGCCGTCGACCGCGCTCGCGACGAGGTCGCGGCAGCGATCAACGCCGACCCCGGCGAGATCGTGTTCACGAGCGGAGGCACGGAAGCGGACAACCTCGCGCTGCGCGGGGCACTCAAGGCGCGCCGCGACGAGCGCGACGGCCTCGTCACGACCGCCATCGAGCACCACGCGGTGATCGACACGGCCCGCGACCTCGAGCGGCATGACCACGTGCGCGTCGATGTCGTCGGGGTCGATCGCTACGGGATCGTCGAACCCGAGGCGATCCGCGACGCGATCGACGAGCGCACCTCGCTCGTCTCGGTCATGCACGCCAACAACGAGATCGGCACGATCGAGCCGATCGCGGAGATCGGCGCCCTCTGTCGCGACGAGGGCGTGACCTTCCACAGCGATGCGGTGCAGACCGTGGGTGCGCTCGAGGTCGACGTGC
>JALYLL010000217.1 GCA_030774255.1 Chloroflexota bacterium
TGAGAGTTTCGACGCCCAGACCGACGAGCCGCAGGCGAGCGCGGGAGGCGAGCAGGATGAATAAGAGCGCGGCTTCGATGAGCGTCGCGATCGAGTTGGCGAGTGCGAGGCCGTTGATCCCCATGAAAGGCGCCAGCGTCACGCTGAGCACGACGTTCAGGCCGATCGAGATGAGCGTGAGTGCAAGCGGAGTTTGGGTGTCGCGCGACGCGAAGTAAACGCGCGCGAGGATCTGCACGAGCGCATGGCCGGCGAGGCCGAGCGAGTAAAAGAGGAAGGCGGCCTGGGTGAGCTCACGTGCCTCGGGGCCGAAGCTCCCGTACTGGAAAAGGAGGTTCACGATCGGGCGGCGCAGAACGATCATGACGATCGCCGTCGGCAGCGTCAGGAAAAGGATCCAGCGGATAGCCTGCTGCACCGTGTCCCGCATTCGGCCCACCTGTCCCAGCGATGCGTAGTGCGAGAGCGTCGGGAAGACGGCCGCACTGATCGCGATCGAGAAGACACCGAGCGGCAGGAGAAGCAGCTGGTTCGCGTAGACGAGCGCGGTCAGCGACCCCGAGGCCATGCCCGACGCGAGGTACGTGTCGACGAAGAACACGATTTGCACCGCGCCCAGCGCGAGGGTGCGCGGGCCGGCCAGGCGCAGGACATCGCGTACGCCGGAGTGAGAAAGATCGAGCGAAAACGAGTAGCGCGTACGCCGAAAGGTGAGCTCGGGCAGCTGAACGAGCCACATCACCAGCGCCCCGACGACGACGCCTATCGCGACCGCGTGGATCCCGAGGAACGGATATCCGAACTGCGTGAACAGGATGATCACGAGGTTGTAGACGAGAGGCGCCGTCGCACTCGAAAGAAATTGGCGGTACGAGTTCAAGATGCCTGTCGTCAGCGACGACAGGCCCATGAAGATGGGCGACAACAGCATGATGCGAGTGAGGTCGACGGTAAGCGCGATCTGCTGCGGATCGTGGAACGGCGCGACGAACGTCGGCACGACGTAGGGCGCCGCGATCCACATGACGATCGAGAACCCAATGAGCAGGAGCAGGACCGCGTTCATCACGCTCGAGGCGACGTGCCAGGCCTCGTCCTCGCGCTCGCGCGCGAGATAGCTCGTGAACACCGGGATGAAGGCGGAGGCGAGCGCGCCCGCGACGACCAGGCCGAAGATGGCGTCGGGGATCTTGAACGCCGCCCAGAAAGCGTCGAGCTCGGGCGTCTCGCCGAAATGCGCCCCGATGACCGACAGGCGCAGCCAGCCGAGGACCCGACTTGCGACGAGGGTGACGATCATGATCGCCGAGGCGCGCGCGATCGACATCGGCAACCCGGAGATAGTGAGGCATCGGGTATCGTTCGCACCTATGCCAGCAAAGAAACGCAAGCGCTCCGCCCTCAAACGCATCCGCCAGACCCAGCGACGGACCTCGATGCGGACGATCGGCCGCTCCGCCGCGCGTACCGCAGTGCGTACCGCACGCGAAGCCATCGCCAAGGGGACGGAGACCGCTTCGGACATGATCTCCGCCGCGGCAAGCGCCCTCGATAAAGCCGCGAAACGCGGCTCTATTCACAAGAACAGCGCCCGCCGGCGCCGTAGCCGGATCGCGAAGGCCGCGACGAAGGCGAAAAAGAAGACCTAACGGCCCTCACGAGCGGCTAAGACTGGCTCTCTCCTCGCGTCGCGGAACCTGAAATCGGTCAGCCTTGTACTGGAAGACGGTATGTGGCGCTCTCTGATCGGAATCCTTGCCGCGTGCACCCTCCTGGCGTTGGCAGGATGTGGGTCGGGTTCGCAGCCGGCTTCCTCGGGCTCGTCCGCCTCTCCCACGCCGACCATGAGTCGACTCACTCGAATCTTGGAGCCGGGCTTATCGATCAAAAGCGCGGGGTCAGTCCTGGCGATACTCGATCAGAGCCGCGTCCAAATCCGCGTCGACTCGTTAAATCAAGGCGTGCAAGCCGCCCTCAACAATGCGGTGATCGTGCTGAGGTCATCCCCGCAAACGACGGTTTTCGTCTGGACGAGCATCGGACAGCCGATCCCAGGGCCGAGTGCGGCGAGCATGGCTGATCTGAAGATCGGTGAGCACGTGACGTTCGCGTTCGATCAGAGGACCGAAGATCCGAGCGACGGCTCGTACCTCGCCGGCGTTGTCGGTCGGTCGCGTTCTGGCGGTTAGTCCCCG
>JALYLL010000218.1 GCA_030774255.1 Chloroflexota bacterium
CCCACGAAGAGCGCGCCGTCGGCGATACGGTCGACGGTTGAGTCGAGGAACGCCCCAAGGCGCGTCCCGCCGCCCGACGCCTTCGCTATCTGTCCGTCGAGCGTGTCCGCGATCGTCCCGATCAGCAGCACGAGCAGCGCCGGCAGCGGCATGCCCGCCGCGAGCAGCCCCGCGCCGATGACGCTCAGCACGCCACCGGCGATCGTGACCGCGTTCGCCGATATTCCCATGCCGGCGAGCGCTCGGGCCAGCGGTCCGATCCCAGCGCGCGCGCCCTCGGCGACCCGGTCCGGGACGACTCCGTGGCTCATGCCTGCGCCTCCGCGCGGTTCATGAGAAGACGGAAGCCGCGAGCGTTGAGCTCGGCGAACTTCTCGCGGTCGAACGAGCAGCGCACCTCGCGGCCCATCCGTTCCATCCGCACGATCCCCGCGCGGCGGAGCCGCCGCAGGTGCCATGACATGAGCGGCTGGCTGATGCGCAGGCGCCGCGCGAGCTCGGAGACCGGTTGCTCTCCTTCGGTCACGAGGATCTGCACGATCCGAAGACGGTTCACGTCTCCGAGCGCGCGGTAATAGCCCCGCAGCTCGCGCAGACTGGATTGGCTGAGGACGGCGCCGCGTTCCACTTGCTCGGTAGCATAAGCGACTGTTTATGGCTCCCGAAGCGGCAATTCGGTCGCGGTGGGACAATCGCCGAATGCCTCAAGGGCAACCGCTCGCGGCACGGATGCGACCGCAGGACCTCGATGAATTCGTCGGCCAGGGCCATCTGGTGGGCAAGGGCCGCGTGTTGCGTAAAGCCATGGACGCGGGCCAGCTGCCCTCGATGATCCTCTGGGGCCCGCCCGGAACCGGCAAGACGACCCTCGCCGCGATCGGCGCGAAGCGCACGAAATCGCGCTTCGTTGCGATCTCGGCCGTCGCATCCGGGGTCGCCGAGCTCCGCAAGATCATCGACGAGTCGCGAAAGCTTCGCGGTCTCACGAATCAGGGCACGGTGCTCTTCATCGACGAGATCCACCGCTTCAATAAGGCGCAGCAGGACGTCGTGCTGCCGTATGTCGAGAACGGCGACGTGACCCTGCTCGGGGCCACGACGGAGAATCCGTCGTTCGAGGTCAATTCCGCGCTCCTCTCGCGATCCCGCGTCTTCACATTGAAGCCGCTCTCGGAAGACGACGTCCGGCTCATCGTCCAGCGCGCACTCGAGGACGAGCGCGGCCTCGGCGGTTCGGTCGCTCTCACGAAGGAGGCCGAAGACGGCCTCGTCGCGGTGAGCAACGGCGACGCCCGCGTTGCGCTCAACGCGCTCGAGCTCGCAGCGGATTCGGCGGTGCCCGGGCCTGATGGAAAAAGACCCGTCGGGCTCGACGAGGTCAAGGAGGCGCTGCAACGGCGCTCGCTTCTCTACGACCGCGCCGGCGACCAGCACTACGACACCATCTCGGCGTTCATCAAGAGCGTCCGCGGCTCGGACCCCGACGCCGCGCTCTACTGGCTCATGCGCATGATCGACGCGGGCGAGGACCCGATGTTCATCGCGCGCCGCATCGTCATCCTCGCCGGCGAGGACGTGGGTCTCGCCGACCCGCAGGCGCTCGTCATCGCGAGCGCGGCACAACAGGCCACGCATCTCATCGGGATGCCGGAGGCGTACTTCCCGCTTGCCGAGGCGACGGTGTACCTCGCACTCGCGCCGAAGTCGGACTCGCTCAAACGCGGGCTGGGAGAGCTACAACACGATCTCGCCGAGACGCGGGTCGATCCGGTGCCGCTGCATCTTCGCAACGCGCCCACCCGGCTCATGGCCGAACAGGGATACGGCCGCGGCTACAAGAACGCGCACGACTTCGAGGGTCACGTCGCACCGAACGAGACGTACCTCCCCGATTCTTTGGAGGGCCGTCGCTATTACGTGCCGACCGACCTGGGCGCCGAGGCGAAGCTGAAAGCGCGCCTCGAGGAGCTCAGGCGAAGCGTGCGACGAACAGGCCCAGCTCGTACAGGAGATACATCGGGACCGCGACCAGCGTCTGGTTGAACGGATCCGGGGTAGGCGTGATCACCGCGGCGATGACGAACGCCACAAGGACCGCGTAACGGCGCTGCTTCGCGAGCCACGCGCGCGTGATGACGTGGATCTTCACGAGCGCGAAGATCGCGACGGGCACCTCGAAGATGAGGCCCATGCCGAAAATGAAGATGGTCACGAACGAGATGTAGTCGGCCGCCCGGAGCTGGTTGTGGATGACCTCGTCGCCGAAGTTGATCAGGAACTTGATCGCGTTCGGCAGAAGGACGAAGTAGCAGAAGAGCATTCCGGCGATGAACAGGCCGATGACCGGTAGGCCCATGAAGCGAATGAATCGCCGCTCCTTCGGGAGCAGGGCCGGGTCGACGTAGGCGTAGATCTCGTAGAGGATCACCGGCATCGCGAGGGCAATGCCGGCGAACAATGCGACGCGGAAGTACGTCGTGAAGTTCTCGGTCGGACTGAGCGAGATGAGTGTCGTCGGTGGCACGTGGCAGGTGTACGTGGGAATGAACGTGCAATCCACGGGAATGATCAGGATCCGGATGAGCTGCGTCGCGAAGAAGAACGCGATCGCCGTCGTCGCGACGAGCGCGATAGCCGTGACCACCAGACGGTCTCGCAGCTCGCCGAGATGCTGAACGAGCGAGAGCTCTTTGTCGCGCTCTCGAGCGGTCGTTCCGGAGCTCATATCTCGCAGGTCACGCTAGCAGTTGCACCGAACTAGAATTGACCCTCGCCCGCCCCCGTAGCTCAGCGGATAGAGCGACGGCCTCCGGAGCCGTAGACAGGCGT
>JALYLL010000219.1 GCA_030774255.1 Chloroflexota bacterium
AGCAGGCTCGGCGCGAACAGACTTTGCATAGCCCGAGCTAGCCTCTCTCCTTGGCGATCACGCGGGCTCGGTGTGGCTTAGAGGCCCGCGAGGATCTTCTGCCCTTCGGGTCCCTTCACGAAGTCCAGAAACGCTTTGATCCCAGGCTTGATCTTCGCGGCGTCGGTCGGGTAGACGAAGTACAGCGGACGGCGCACCTGGTACTTGCCGCTGTTCAGGTTCTCACGACTTGCGGCGACACCGTCGACCGTCACGAAGGCGACCGTGCTATTACCGAACGTCGTCGCGTTCATGGTGACCATCCCCATCGACTCCTTGAAGGAGTTGATTGCCTTCACGGTCTCGTCGATCGTGGTCACCTCGACGGCCGTTGGCGCGTACGTCGGCTTCTTCCCATCGAAGAAGTACGCCTCGAACGCGCTGCGGGTCGACGAACCGGACTCACGGATGAGCAGGCGGATCTTGCCAGGCGTACCTCCGACGTCCTTCCAATCGCTGATCGCGCCAGTGAAGATTTTCGCCACCTGATCCTTGGTAAGCGACTTGATCGGATTGCTCGCGGCCACCGCGACCGCGGTACCGCTCGCGCCGATCGGCATTGCCTCGACCTTGGCGGCGAGCTTCTCGGGGTCGGTCAGGTCGCGGCTGATGTAACCGAGGTCGGTCTCACCCGAGACGACGAGATTGACGCCGGCATTCGACCCGACGTCGGCCAGGCCCTGCCAGGTAATCGCAGGGTGCATTTTTCCAAATGCGTCGGTTAGTGCCCGAACGTTGTCGAGCGCCCCACCACCGCCGTTGACGATGTATTGCCCCGCGAGTGGGTCAGCCGTCGCCGGTGCGGGCAGCCCCGCGCCGCCACAGCTCGCCGCGAAAATCGCGGCACCGACAATCAAAGACACTGTCCGCAAAGAGCGCATTCAGGCCCTCCTCATTGGGTCGAATCGTGACATTAGTCTCTGACCTTTGTATGGACTGGTCTATCCCTCCGACGGCCGATTCACGTTACACATTGGGATATTCGTGGCTAATCCATTTGCATTAGTCGACACCGAAAGTGAACCAAAAGCGTGCGAAAGCAGGTCATACTCCCGCCGGATGAGCGAAGGGAACCCGGCTCTGCGAGCGCAAACTGCACCACGCCGTCTCGCCGACGTCGACGTACGGGGTGGCCACCGGGTCCTTCCGCTGACCCTTCTCGCAGCGGCCGGTGTCGCCGTCATCTGGCTCGTCGACATCTCGACCGGGCCGGACTACGGCTTCGCGATCTTCTATCTGATACCGATCGGCCTCGCGAGCTGGTGGCTCGGACGCGCGTCCGCGGTGTTCATCGCACTTCTTGCGACCGTCGCATGGATCTGGGCGGACCTTGTCGCCCGTCCCAGCGTCCTGTTGTCGGCGAGCCTCTGGAACGGGCTCACGCGCGCCGCGATCTTCCTCATGCTCGCCCTTCTGATCGATCAGGTACGTCGCGAGCGCATCGCGCTCCGCAGCGTCGACGGGCACCGGGAAGAGTCCCTCGCGCTGATCGCACACACCCTACGGCGCTCCGCGGGTGAGATCGAATCCGCGATCCCCGATCTGACAAAGGCGCCCGCCCTCTCGGCCGTGGAGCGGAGCGCCATCGACGAGCTGCGCCGGCAGAGCCGCAACTTCAAGCGGTTCGCCGATGATGTGCTCGAGGTCGGGCAGCTGGAAGCCGGACGATTCCGTTTGAATCGCGCGCGCTTCGACCTTTCGGAATTCGTCGCGACCCTCGTCAAGGAGACCGACCGCGATCGTCTCCAGCTCGTCGCCGAGTCCGACCCCGTGTGGATCGACGCCGACCCGGAGCGTCTGCGGACCGCGATCGAGCACATCCTCAACAACGCGCTTCGCTTCTCTCCGCCGGGGTCGACCGTCCACGTGACCGTCGGACGCCGCGATAACCGAGCGCGCGTCGTCGTGAAAGATCAAGGCGTCGGCCTCGCACGCGCCCATCTCCCAGTCATCTTTCGCAAATACGGTCGGATCGAGACGCCGGGCACGAAGGACAAGATCGGCGTTGGCCTTGGCCTGTACGTCTCGCGCCTCATCGTCGAGGCGCTGAACGGCACGGTCTCGGCGAGCAGTGTCGGGCTTGGGCTTGGGTCCACCTTCACGCTGGATCTACCGCTCGCCTCGCATCAAGCCTGAAAGGGTCGAGGTAGGCATGGCCAAGATCCTCGTCGTGGAGGACGAGCCCAACAATCTCGAGCTGGCGCTGCGGATCGTGCGGCACGCCGGCCACGAGGCGACCGTGGCGACCGACGGGTTCGCCGCGCTGGAGCTCGCCCGCGAGCACCGGCCGCACCTCATCCTCCTCGACCTGCAGCTGCCCAAGCTCGACGGCTGGACGGTCGTGAAGCTTCTCCGGAAGGAGACCTGGGCGAAGGACGTCCCGATCGTGGCGGTGTCGGCGTCCGCAACCCCCGGCGACGAGCACAAAGCCCTCGAAGCCGGCTGCACGGCCTTCCTTTCGAAGCCCTACTACCCCGCGGCC
>JALYLL010000220.1 GCA_030774255.1 Chloroflexota bacterium
TCGGAGGCTTCAGCGTCGTCGAGGCCGCCGACATGGCCGCCGCGATCGAGATCGCGAAGACGTGGCCCGGATACGGCATCGAGATCCGGCCCGTCCGCGAGGGGTAGGGAGAAAGAAGATGGCGAAATATGTCTTTATGTTCGTGAACGACGAGTCGTTCCGCGACCGCTCCAAGGACGAGGTCGACGCCGTGTACGCGGAGCTCACGCGCTGGTCGCAGGACCTCGAACTGAAAGGGATCCTCAAGGGCGGCACGGAGCTGCAGTCGAAGCGGACCGCGATGACGGTGCGCCGCCAGAACGGGACCATGCGCGTCTTCGACGGACCGTTCATCGAATCGAAGGAACACGTCGGCGGGTTTGCCATGATCGAGGTTCCTGATCTCGACGAGGCCATCCGCATCGCGAAGGCCCACCCGGGCGGCGTCGAGGTCCGTCCGGTCGTGGAGCACTGAGCACCGATATCACGAGCGACGCGGTGGCCGCGGTCTTCCACGAGGAAGCCGGCCGGCTCACCGCGGCGCTCGTCAAACGACTCGGCGACTTCGACCTCGCCGAGGAGTGTGTGCAGGACGCGCTCGTGTCTGCTCTGGAGCACTGGCCGCTCGAAGGCATTCCGAACAACCCTGGCGCATGGCTGATGACGACGGCGCGCCGCAAAGGGATCGACCGGCTGCGCCGCGCGAAGCGATACGAGGAAAAGATCGCGCAGCTGGAGGAGTCACCGATGAGCACGCCGAGCGCGTCCCTTCCCGACGAGCGCCTCGAGCTCATCTTCACCTGCTGCCACCCTGCGCTCGCACGCGAGGCTCAGGTCGCGCTCACGCTTCGCTCCGTCGCCGGGCTCACGACCCCAGAGATAGCACGCGCCTTCCTCGTGCCCGAGGCAACGATCGCCCAGCGCCTCGTCCGGGCGAAACGGAAGATCGTCGACGCGAAGATCCCTTTCCGCGTGCCGGAGCACGATGAGCTCCCCGACCGGATCGACGAAGTGCTGACGGTCCTCTACCTCATGTTCAACGAGGGCTACCTCGCGACCGGACAGCGAGGCGCGAGTGACCGCGACCTTGCGAAGGAGGCCGAGTGGCTCACGTCGTTACTCGCGGGGCTCATGCCCGATGAACCCGAGATCCTCGGACTCGTCGCTCTCATGCGCTTCAATCTCGCTCGAGCGGAAGCACGCTTCGATGCAAGCGGCCAGATCGTGCTGTTACAGCGCCAGGACCGCACCAAGTGGGATCGCCGCCGCATCGACGAGACGTTCGCGATCGTGCGCCGGTTCCTCGCGATGCAGCGTCCCGGTTCGTATCAGCTACAGGCGCTCATCGCGGGCGCGCACGCCGAGGCGAAGACCTGGGAGGCGACGCGTTGGCCCGAGATCCTTCTGTCGTACGACACGCTTCTCGCGATCGCCGACTCGCCGGTCGTGCGGCTGAATCGAGCGATCGCGGTCTGGCACGTCTACGGCGCGGAGCAGGCGTACATCGAGCTCTTTCCCCTTGCCGAAGACCTCGACCGTTACCACCTCTATCACGCGACGCGAGCCGAGCTTCTGCGCGCGCTCGGTCGCACCGACGACGCACGCGCTGCGGATCAGCGCGCGCTGGAGCTCACCGAGAACCCGGCCGAACGCGCACTACTCGCCGCCCGGCTCGCCTGATACTCGGCGCGATGGCCGCGCCGCATCGCGAGCTCCAACGCAGCGCCGTCCCGAACGGCATGGGCCACGTCGTCCTTGCCTTCGCGGAGCGGACACTTCGACCGCTCGAGCTCGGTGGACTGCGCGACCAGCTGTGGCGAACGCAGACGTACCTCTACGTCACGCCCGGCCCGCTGCTCATCGAGCGCGCGCTCGATGGCTTCCCGCCCGAAGTGCGCGCCCTCGGTGCGCGCTGTCCCTTCTTTCGGTACGACGCGCGAGGCGGTGGCGGGTACTGGCCCGACCACAACGAGATCTGGCTCGCGGCGGGCGTGGAGACATACGAGGGACTCCGGCAGGTGCGGCTCTCGGCCTGTCACGAGCTCTTCCACTTCATCTGCTGGAACCATCCGCGATACCGCGCCGATGAAGACCGCGGTTTCGCGCGGCTGCGCAAGGTCGTCGCCGACAGCAGGCCGTTGGTGAAGGACTACCCGCGGTATCGCGGCTGGGTCACGGCCTCGTTCCTACGCCAGGGCGATCACGCCAATGTTGTGGAGTACTTCGCAGACATCCCCACTAACTTCCGCGACACGTCTGAGCTGCCACCCCTGATCGCCGCGCATTTCGCACCGCTCATCGACGGGGCACCGTTCCCGGACGAGTTCGATGAGGACTTGGCGACCGATGACCACGAGCTTGCGCGCTTTCAGCGTTCGCTCGCGCCCTAGACAGGCTCGAGAACGACCACCGGTAGACGTCGCTTCGTTCGCTGCTGATAGTCGGCGTACGCCGGGTCCTTCTCCACGAGCCGCGCCCACAAGCGCTCGCGCTCGGCGCCCTCGGCCTCGCGGGCACGGACGCTCATGCGTTTGCCGGCCACGGCAACTTCCGCTTCGGGTTCGGCCTTGAGGTTGCGCCACCACGCTGGTGCACGGTCCTCGCCGACATACGAAGCGATCACGACATACGCGTCGCCATCACGCAGGTAATACACCGCGACGTCGCGCCGCTCGCCGCTCTTTCG
Organism: Chloroflexota bacterium; assembly: GCA_030774255.1. Taxonomy (GTDB): domain Bacteria; phylum Chloroflexota; class Limnocylindria; order P2-11E; family P2-11E; genus 3-1-20CM-2-70-9. Next base: position 2,666 of record JALYLL010000220.1, read on the forward strand.
ACCCTTCGTTGTAAGCAGCAACGCGTCCAAGATGCCGACCTTGCCGAAGCGCCCGCCGGTGAGGCGCATGAGCGCGCGATGAAACCGCCAGAAGACCCGCAGGGATGGACTCATGCGGGCGGCAGGCATTACTCGTGCGCCGAGGCGAAGATCTCCAACCCGCAGATCTCGCGGAAGCCGAGCTTCGCGCAGATGGGCGCCGAGGTGCGGCGGTCGGCCTGGAC
>JALYLL010000221.1 GCA_030774255.1 Chloroflexota bacterium
GCCGCATCCGCGTCGACAATGCGATCGCCGACCAGTGGTCCATCGAGAACCCGGGTCCCGGCACCGCCACATTCGAAGCCGACGTCACCGTCGACGCCGACTTCCGTGACCTCTTCGAGGTGCGGGAGCGCAAGCGCACCACGAAGGGAGTTCGCGAACCGGTCGCGGCGAACGGTCATCGCCTCGTCTTTCGGTATACGGCGGTCGATGGAGTGAAGCAGTCGACGGACATCCTGGCACCCGTCGACGCATGGCAGCTGGGTGACGGGCCCGCGCGCGGACGGGTCGCGGTGCGGATATCGCCCGGCGACCGGCGCTCGATCGAGATCGACATCCACGTCCGCTCGACGCTCCCCTCCCCCGTCGTCGCGGACCGCGACTGGGTCGCGTGGCAGCGAAACTCGACGAAGTTCGCGAGCGACTCGCCCGATCTTGACGCGTGGATCGCGCGCAGCTCGCTCGATCTCTTCCTGCTCTGCGATATGACCACCGACGGATTCTTCCCCTCGGCCGGCATACCGTGGTTCGTCGCTCCATTCGGACGCGACTCGATCATGACCGCGCTCATGACGTTGCCGCTACGGCGTGACCTGGCGCCCGCGGTGCTGCGCGTGCTCGCCGATAACCAGGGCACCGCCGATGTACCTGAGCGCGACGAGGAGCCGGGCCGTATCGCGCACGAGATCCGGCAGGGGGAGATCGTGCGCACCGGCGGCTCGTTCGGCTCGCCGTATTACGGATCCGTCGACGCAACGCCGCTCTTCGTGTGGCTCGCCGCCGAGGCCGCGCGCTGGATGCCGGAGCGCGATCTGGTCGCCGAGTTCGAGCCGAACATCCGCGCCGCGCTCGAGTGGATGGAGAAGCGCGGCGATCGCGACGGCGACCTGTTCATCGAGTTCGAGCGAAAGCGCGCGACGGGAATCGAGAATCAGGTCTGGAAGGATTCCGGCGACAGCTACCTCACCGTGAAAGGCAAGCGGCCGGAAGGTCCGATCGCCGCGGTCGAGGTGCAGGCCTATGCGATCGCCGCGATGCGCTCGCTCGCTGAGGTCGTCGCGAAGCGCGATCCCGCGTGGGCGGCCGAGCTGACGAGGCGCGGCGAGGCGATACATCAGAAATTCGAGCACGCGTTCTGGATTCCGGGGCGCTCCTTCTATGCGCAGGCCCTGGATGGCCGCAAGCGCCTGGTGCCGGACATCGTCTCGAACCCCGGGCACGTGCTCTGGGTCGGCGCGGCCACGCCGGCGCACGGGCGCGCCACGGCGCGCCGCCTCCGCCAACCCGACCTCGCGAGCGGCTGGGGCATCCGCACGCGGAGCTCCCGCTCCAAGTTCTACGACCCGGTGAGCTACCACAACGGTGCGATCTGGCCGCACGACACGGCGTTCGCGGCGGCCGGGATGGCCCGTTACGGCGATAAAGCAGGCGCGGCGAGGACGATCGCGGAGATGATCGCAACGGCGAAAGCCTTTCCTGATTGGCGCATCCCCGAGCTCTTCGGCGGCCAGCCCAGGCGCCCGGGCGTGGAGCCCACAACCTACCCGGTCGCGTGCGTCCCGCAAGCTTGGTCGGCCGCTGCGACGTTCCTGTGCATCCGGACGATGCTCGGTCTCTCGGTCGGACCCGACGGCGGCGCGGTCACGCTCGACCCCCTGCTTCCTCAGGGCGTCGGTCGTTTCGAGGTCTCCGGCCTCCGCGTCGGCACGGGCTCCATCGATGTCCGCATCGAGCGAAAGAGCGGACGTGCGCGCGTCACCGCCCTACGCGCGACCGGTGTCTCAGCGACCGCTGTCTAGCTTCCCCGCAGTACGATTCGGACACACGCACGGGGAGGAGAACCCTATGAAAAACGGTAAGTCAGTACTCGCGATTTTGGCGCTCGCCGCGATCGTTGTCGCCGCATGCGGCAGCACACCGGCGACGACGCCCGCCGGCACTCTTGGCCCGCTCTCGGGTGACGTCCGGATATCCGGATGGTCGTCAACACCGACCGAGGACGCGCTGCTCACCGATTCAATCGCCGCATTCAAAGCGGCGAACCCAGGCGTCAACGTGAAGTGGGAGCCGATCGCGCAGGACTACGAGACGGTCCTGAAGACCAACCTCGCGGCCGGCACGGAAGCCGACGTCTTCTACGCCGACATCTTCTGGATCGACAGCCTCATGAAGACGGGCAAGCTGCTCCCCCTCGATGACCTCATGGCGAAGAGCGGCACGAAGAAAGAAGACTTCGTCCCAGCGCTGATCAACGCGTTCAGTTACCAGGGCAAGACGTATGGCATTCCAAAGGACTTCAACACGCTCGGCCTCGTCTACAACAAGGACCTCTTCAAGGCCGCAGGCGTCGCGGAGCCTACGAATGACTGGACGTGGACCGATCTGCAAACCGCAGCCAAGAAGCTGACCTCTGGCAGCGTGGTCGGGCTGAGCCTTCCCGCAGACGCGGCGCGTTTCGTCCCGTTCCTCTGGCAGGCCGGCGGTGACCTCGCGAACATCAACAACGCCGCAGGCATCGCGGCCGTCGACTTCTACACCGGCTTCGAGGCCAAGGACGGCCTCTCCAAGCTGCCTTCCGAGCTCGGCATGGGCTGGGCTGGCGAAGCATTCGAGAAGGGGAAGGCCGCGATGGTCTTCGAGGGCGGCTGGCTCCCAGCTGACCTCAACAACAACTTCAAGACCGTGAACTACGGCGTCGTGCAGATGCCGAAGGGCTCGGCCGCGAAGTCGAACCTGATCTTCACGGTGTCCTACTCGATCTCCGCGAAGTCGAAGAACCCGAACGCAGCATGGGCGCTCGCCAACTACCTCACCGGTAGCGACAACCAGGCGAAGGTCCTGAAGGCCGGGTTCGCACTGCCGACGCGGCAGGCGCTCGCGAGCTCGATCACGAACGTCAACTCCAAGGCGATCTTCGACGGCGCGCCGTACGGCAAGCCGTTCAACTACGCCAGCGCGAACACGGGCAAGGTGAACGACGAAATAGCCAAGGCGCTCGAGTCGATCATGCTCAAGAAGTCGAGCGTCAAAGACGCACTCGACAAGCTCGCGACAACGATCAAGCCGCTTCTGACCCCGTAACTCATGGCGGTACTAGCGGGAGGGGCGGTTCGCCGCCCCTCCCGTTTCCGTTACTGGCGCCAGTGGCTCACGGCCTATCTGTTCCTCTCGCCGTTCCTCTTCTTCCTGCTGGTCTTCGTGGCGGGTGCGGTCGTCCTCGCGGTCTACTTCTCGCTCACCGATTACGACCTGCTCTCTGATCCCGTCTTCGTCGGGCTGAAGAACTACCAGAAGGCGTTCCAGGACGAGTCGTTCCTGCACGCACTGCGCAACGTCGCGACGTACACCGCGGTCGTGGTGCCCGTGCAGACGTTCGTCGCCCTGGTGATGGCGGCGATCCTCGATCAGAAGCTTCCGTGGCGCCGCTTCTTCCGCATCGCGTGGTACCTGCCATGCGTCGCGTCGAGCGTCGTCACGACGCTCATCTTCATGTGGCTCTTCCTGCCCGACGGCTTCATCAACGCCGCCCTGAACTTCATCGGGATCAACGTCCGCATCAACTGGCTCGGCGACGAAGCCACGGCCCTGCCGTCCATCATGTTCATGAACATCTGGGCGACGTCGGCGACGTTGATGCTCATCTTCCTCGCGGCGATGCAGGATGTCCCCGGCCCGATCTACGAAGCCGCGCACCTCGACGGCGCGGGGCCCATTCGGCAGTTCTTCCAGATCACGATCCCGCTCCTGCGCCCCGCGATCTTCCTCGTGGTGCTGCTCGGCACGATCGGCTGCTTCCAGCTTTACGACCAGGTGAAGATCGCGACGAACGGCGGGCCAAACGAGGCGACGCTCACGGTCACGTACCTGCTCTGGAAGCAAGGGTTCCGTGACCTGAACATGGGCTACGCGAGCGCGCTCGGCGTGCTCCTCTTCGCGGGCATCTTCGTCATCTCGCTGATCCAGCGCCGCTTTCTCGACGTGAGGCCGGACTACTAATGGCTACTCGCACCGCCGCCGTCACGACCGTCTCCGTCCAGCGCCCGCGATTTCCCTTCCGGATCTCGCGCGTGCTCTTCCTCACTGTCGCGGTGATCATCACGATCCTCGCGCTGATGCCCTTCATCCTCACTGTTTCGGGATCTTTCAAGACGAAGAGCGAGATCCTCGACTGGCCGCCGACGATCATCCCGACGGTCTTCCAGTGGCAGAACTACGTCGAGGTCTGGACCAACTCGCACTTCTTCCCGCAGTGGATCCTGAACAGCGTCTTCCTCGCTGCGTTCCACCTCGGGGTGTACATCCTGATCTGCTCGGCCGCCGGCTACGCCTTCGCGCGGCTCAAGTTCCCAGGCTCGACGGTGCTGTTCCTCGCGATCCTCGGCAGCATCATGGTCCCGGGTCAGGTGCTCTGGGTGCCGAAGTTCCTGATCCTCAACCAGGTGGGGCTGGTCGACAACCTCTTCGGGATCGCGTTGCCGGATCTGGCCGAAGTGTTCGGGGTGTTCTTCATGACGCAGTTCTTCAAGTCCTTGCCGAAGGAGCTCGAGGAGGCGGCGTCGATCGACGGCGCCAGCACGTTCCGCACGTTCCGGCAGATCATCCTGCCGAACGCCTATCCCGCCCTGGCCGCGCTTGCGATCCTCCGATTCCAGGCGTCGTGGAACTCGTTCCAGTGGCCGCTCATCGTGGTGCGCTCGCCGGAGCACCTGACGCTCCCGCTCGGGCTCGCATCGTTCCAGGGACTGTTCGGTGTGAACTGGAACTGGGTGCTCGCCGGAGCCATGTTCAACGCCGTGCCGATCATCCTTCTCGTGATCTTCTTCCAGAAGTACTTCATCCGGAGCGCGGCGAGCAGCGCGGTGAAGGGCTAGCCGCAGAATGAACGCCGTGAATCGTTCGACAAGCTTATTGGTCGGTCTATCGCTGGCCCTTTCTGCCTGCGGAGGCCAGAACGCGACGAGCGCGACGAACGCGACGACCTCGGTAGCGCGGTGGAGCGAGATCGCGGCACCGCAGGGGATCGATGTACCCGGCGTTCAGTGGTTGAAGATCGAGGGGGCAGGCGGCAGGAGCAACAACGTGCAGACCGCTGCGGTCCTGCGGCCCCAGGGGTCCGGCACCTTTCCTCTCGTCGTCTGGTTGCACGGCGACGAGGGGTCAGCCGTGTTCCACGTTTCTGCGGCGAAGAATCTCGCCCCTGCTGGTTTCGTGGTCATCGTCGGCTGCTGGGGACCAATACCGGACGAGCCATTCG
>JALYLL010000222.1 GCA_030774255.1 Chloroflexota bacterium
GGTTGCGTGGGAATCGTGATGGAGCGGTTTTGGAAATCGGTGAGCGTGGCCGGGAATGGCGACGCGGCGACCGAAGGCGACGGCGAAACGGAGACGGCACCACCGCAGGAGGCGAGCGTGAGGAGGAGGACCGCGAGGAACGCGACGAGTCGTGAGCGCATCTGGCGCACCCCTTTCTTGCGAAGGCGTGTATGCCGCGAGCGGATGTCCCAGGCGACCCGAGTTGAGGCGTTTGCCTTTCACGGTGGCGCGACCCTGCCGGAATCTCACCGGCTTCGCTGAAACCCGCGTATTCAGTTGTTCGCGAGGATCGTTACGCCGGCACGTGCTCCTGTGTGAACCGCGCGTTGTCCGTGAGGTTTGGCGCGAAGACACGCTGAAGTGTCATGACGTGCGCGCAAAGGCCGCTTGTATGGAAATGCTCGCACTCGCAGTTCCAGTCATCGCCCGTGAGCGAGACGGCATGCGTGCCGTTTTCACCGCGGAACGCGACCTCGAAGCTCCGGAAACTGATGCGTTCGGGTTCTTCGGCGTAGCGCTTCGCCTTCTCGATCTTGGAGATGAGGCTCGAGTACATGGTCTCCTCCACGCTCCTAAATTCAATTCGCGGGCGGCGGACATGCCGAGTTTAGACCCGCCCCGTATCGTTCGAAACCCTGTGGAAAAGCGGCCAATTTCCGGCTGGGTACGCATGACGATCATCTTCGCGATCGCCGGATTTTTCGAGGTCGCGACCTACGGACAGGTGACCGCGTTCACGCCTTTGTACCTGCCTCGTCTCGGAATCGAGCTCGTCGCCGTCGCTTTCTGGGTCGGCGCGATCACGTCGTTCTCGAACGTGGCGGGGCTGCCGTTCCTGCCGTTCTGGGGAGCGCTCGCCGACCGCCACGGACGCAAGCCGCTCATCATCCGGTCGTTCGTCGTTGCGTTCGTCGCGGTATCGCTGACCGCACTCGCGCCGAACGTCTGGGTCTTCGCGCTGGCGCGTGCGATCCAATCGCTCGGTCTCGGTAACACCGGCCTCATCCTCGCCACGCTCGCCGAGCACGTCCCCGCCGGTCGCATCGCTTTTGCGTTCGGGATCGTGAATGGCGCGAACCCGATGGGCGCCTTCATCGGTCCGCTGGTTGGCGGGCCCATCGTCGACCGAGTCGGCTTCCCGGTCCTGATGGCGGCCAACGCCGCGATCATGCTCGGCGTGATCGCGATGCTCGCTCTCGGCTACCGCGACGGATTCGTCGCGAAACAGACCGGCGGTTCACTCCTGCGGATGGCCGGCGACGGCATCCTGCTGATCGTCCGCTCACCGCGTCTCCGCGCGCTCTTTCCCGCGCTCTTCCTGCTGTTCGCAGGCTGGATGCTCGGGTTCATTTACGTCCCACTCGTCGTCGCGCGCCTCTATACGGGGCCGGATCCGAACACGGCTGTCGGGATCGTGTTTGGCGCGGGAGGTCTGGGGGTCTTCATCCTGTCGCCGCTGATCGGCGCGCTTGCAGATCGCTATGGGAAGGCGCGCACTCTCTTCATTGGAAGCGCCGTGCTCGCCGCTATTTGGACCGCGCCGTTCTTCACGCGCGACATCGTCCCGTTCACCGTTGTATGGACCGTCGTGAACGGCCTCGCGGCGGCGCTCTTCAGCGTGTCGTTCACGCTGCTGTCCGCATCAGCGACCGACGAGACGAGGGGTCGCGTGATGACGTTCGCCTACCTGCCGGCGAATATCGGCTTCGTCATCGGACCAGCCGTCGGGAGCGTCATCGCATCGGTGGATGTGTTTCTAGTGTTCCCGACGGCCGCGGTCCTCACGGTGCTGGGCCTCGCCGCGGTCATGTACGCGTGGCGCCAGCCGTTAGCAGCAGCAAACGCCTAGTCCAGACGCCGTCTGATCGGCGCGAACCTGATCTTTGCCCGAACTAACCAGACGAACACCGGGATCGCGGTGGTCAGGAAGAGTGCGACGAACAGCTCGCCGACGAGAAAGGTCGCCCACCGCAACCCCGGCCGCGGTTAGGGCGTCTGTCGGCATCCGGGGATCTTAGACAGCGTGCGCGCGCGAGTGGATGTGCGGCGCATCGTCGGCGATCGCATCGAGACGCTCGACCGGTACGCGCACGAACGCGTCGACGATGTCGGGATCGAATTGCGTCCCTCGGCAGCGGGCGACCTCGACGCGCGCGTCCTTGACCGACATCGCGCGACGGTACGGCCGGTCGCTCGTCATCGCATCGAAGCTGTCGGCGATGGCAAAGATCCGCGCGCCGAGCGGGATCGCCTCGCCGAGGATCCCATCCGGGTAGCCGTTGCCGTCCCACCGCTCGTGGTGATGGCGAACGATGCGCGACACGTCCTCGAGGAACGGGATCTGCGAGATGATCCGCGCCCCATGCTCGGGGTGGCGCTTCATCACGACCCACTCGGCTTCGCTCAACGCGGCCGGCTTGCGGAGCACGTTGTCCGGCACGCCGATCTTGCCGATGTCGTGGAGAAGCGCGCCGCGGCGCAAGGTCGCGAGGTGGCCGGGAACGACCGGCATCTGCGCGATGATCAGCTCCATGTACTCGACCACGCGCCGTGAGTGGCCTTCGGTCTCGCTGTCACGGACGTCGAGCGCGTTCGACAGCGCCTGCAGGGTGGTGTCGTACGTGCGCTCGGTCTCCGCGAGAGCGGCACCGAGCGCCTGCGACTGCGACATGATCTGACGCGACGACCGCACGTACACCCCGCGCAGTACGAGCCACAACAGAAGCGCGGCGAGCGCGATGATCGCTGTGGTCGACATCTGCATCTGCCGGAGCGCGCGGTCGATCGACGACAGGTCGCGCCATACGACCGCGGCGCCGATGAGGGTGTCCCCTTCCCGCACGGGCACCCACGTCTCGAGCGAATGCACCAGCGCGGGCGC
>JALYLL010000223.1 GCA_030774255.1 Chloroflexota bacterium
GTGGTCGGGTTTGTCCAAGGCCGACGAATGCGAGGTGTTGAATCACCGGTCTGACGCGCGGCGTTGCGGCGCTGGTGGCGTTCGTCGCCGTAACCGCCTTGACGGCGGTCGGTGCACTTGCGACCGTAGATCGCGCGGTCCTGGATCTCATTCAGGTACCGCATGCGGCCTGGGTTGACCTCGGAGCGTCGATGGTCACGCTGTTCGGGCAGTCCGAAGTGATCGGCAGTATCGCGCTTGGAATCGCGATCGTCCGGTTGCGACACCGCCGTCGCGATTGGTGGGTTCCGCTGACGGTCGCCGTGGTCGTCGCTGTGGAATTCGTGTTGAAGCTGACGGTCCCTCAGGCTCCTCCGCCGGATGAGCTCGTCAGAAGCATTCAAGTCTTGCCGTTCCTCGAAGCGCCGACACCCTTCGCATTTCCCAGCGGCCACGTCGCGCGCGCTGCGTTTCTGGTCGTCGCGTTACGTTGGCCCCCCGCTCTAGCGACTTTGGTCATCCTGACGATGGCGGTCACCCGGATCTACCTGGCCGAACATTGGCCGAGCGACGTCTTGGGCGGCTGGCTGCTCGGCTACGGAATCGCGGTTCTGGCTCGGGAAAGGGCCTAACGCGTCGCTTGGCGCGTCGTTAGGGAGAGCGCAGGGGTATATCGCGTGGGCCTTCGGGCTCGGAGAGGAGCCGCACACATGAACCATCGCGCAGTCTGGCTTACGGCCGCCGTTTTGGCGGTCGTGGTTCTCGTGGCACAGGTCGCGGGAGCGGCCACACGCGAAATGCCCGCATCCCTCCCGACCAGCGCTTCTGTCTCAGCTGAGCTGACCGCCACAACGCCGACCGTGGCGCTGCCCGAGCAGGCCTCATCCGTCGCGACCGAGAAGTCGGCGACGGGGGTCGCGTCCGCGAACGAGGCGATCACGACCAGCACCACCGCCAAGGTCAACAAGGCGCCGGCGGCCGCCGCCCCCGTGGATGCCTCGTCCGGCGCACGACCGGGTTGGGGTTGTGGGGACACGAACCACACGCACTCGGGACCTCCGGGCCGTCCCGACGCGACGCCTCCGCCCGGCTGCACCCGACCGTAAGTCGATAGGGCGACGCGGCTCGGACTGAGCCGCGTCGCTCTAGCCTACGGACGACAGTGACCGCGATCCGCGCCGATCATCTCTCCAAGAACTACAAGCTCCGCCGGGAGCGCACGCGCACGCTCAAGGAAACGGTCCTGCGCCAGTACGCGCCCGCGGAGCAGGTGCTGGCGTTGCGGGACGTGACCTTCGCGGTCGAGCCAGGGGAATCGTTCGGCGTCGTCGGCGCGAACGGGTCGGGGAAATCGACGCTCCTCAAGCTGCTCGCCGGCACCGCCAAACCCACGAGCGGCACGCTCGACGTGAACGGGCGGGTCACGGCCCTCCTCGAGATCGGCGCTGGATTCCACCCCGATTTCAGCGGCCGCGAGAACGCCTATCTCAACGGCTCGCTGCTCGGGCTCTCGCGCAAGGAAATGGACCGGACCATGCCCGCGATCGAGGAGTTCGCCGACATCGGCCGATTCTTCGATGCGGCGGTGAAGACCTACTCCAGTGGCATGTACATGCGCCTGGGCTTCGCCGTCGCGGTGCATCTCGAGCCGGACATCCTCCTCGTCGACGAAGTGCTCGCGGTCGGCGACGAGTACTTCCAACACAAGTGCTTCGCCAAGATCAGCGAGTTCCGCGCGGCGAAGAAGACGATCGTGCTCGTGTCGCACGATCTCGGTGCGGTCGCGCGTCTCTGCGAGCGTGCGATCTGGCTCGACGAGGGAGTCGTCGGTGCGGAAGGCTCGCCGCACCACGTCATCGACTCGTATCACCAGAAGGTCGGCGAAAAGGAACAGCGCGAGCGGGCCGCGCGTGGCGAGATCGGCGCGCGGTGGGGATCGAAGGAGATCGAGATCACGAGCGCGCGTGTCCTCGGACCCGATGGCGCCGACCGCGTCGTGCTCGAGTCGGGTCAACCGGCAACGATCGAGATCGGCTATCGCAACCCCAAGGGCGTGAGCGACGCGGTCTTCGGCGTGTACCTCTACCGCGACGACGGGATCGGCGTCTTCGGGACGAACACGCTCATCGACGGCGTGAGCGTGCCGGTCAAGCCGGAGGGCGTCGTCCGCTTCGCGATCCAGGGGGTCGAGCTGCTTCCGGGCGGCTTCGACGTGGACATCGGCATCACCGACCCGCAGGACCGCGCCTACGACTACCACCAGAAGGGCGTGCAGTTCCGCGTGATCGGAACGTCGCGCGAGGTCGGCGTGGCACGCCTCGCGCATCGCTGGGAGTTCCGTTGAAGAGACTCCTCCCGCTGCTCGCCGTCCTGACCGTCGCCGCGAGCTGCGTCACATCGGGGAACGACGGGCCGAACGCCTCGCAGCCGTCGGCGGTCGCCGCGATCGGCGCATATCTCGCCGTGCTGAACGACGACAACTTCTCCGGTGCGATCCTTGTCGCCAAGGACTTCATACCGGTCGCGAGCAAGGCGACCGGGTATGCCGACCGCGTCGGCGGCGCGCCGGCCGCGACGATCACGCCGTTCAACATCGCCTCGGTCACCAAGGTGTTCACCGCCGTCGCGATCGGGCAGCTCGTGGATCAGGGAAAAGTGTCGCTCGACGATCCGCTCACCAAATACCTGCCGGCGTATCCGAAGCCCGCGGGCGATCAGATCACGATCGCGATGCTGCTCGGGCAGACCGCGGGGACCGGCGACTACCTTGGGGACCCCG
>JALYLL010000224.1 GCA_030774255.1 Chloroflexota bacterium
CTCCTCCTGATCCTCCTCGGCCTCGCCGACTTCGGGCGGGCCTTCTATTACACGAGCGCCATCGCCAATGCCGCTCGCGCGGGGGCCGAGTACGCGGCGAGGAACGCCGGAGCCGGCGCGAACGCAACGACGATCGGCTACAAGGTCTGCAACGAGACCGGCTTCGTCTCGTACAGCTCGACGGCGACCTGTCCTGGGCTATCGACCACGGTGACGCCGTCACCGCCGATCGCCGGGGGGCCGGATATCACGGTGACGGTGACGTACAACTTCGAGCTGGTCTCCAGCTATCTCGTCGGTCGCATCATCGGGACGGATCCCATCGCGCTGCGCGCCCAAGCCACATTCCCGGTGCTCAGGTGATCGCGTGATGAGGAAGTGGGTGTGGGCTCGTGGTGAGGAAGGGACGTCGGTCGTGGAATTCGCGCTCGTCGCTCCGGTGCTGCTGCTTGTGCTTGTCGGCATCCTCGATCTCGGCCGCGCGGTGAACGCGTACGTCACCGTGAGCAATGCCGCGCGCGAAGGATCGCACTACGCGATCATCCATCCGACGGCGGCGCCGTCTGCGATCGTGAACGCCGTCCGCACGCGTGTCATCCCGCTCGACGAAACGAAAGTCGTGGTCACCAGCTCGTACTACAACGGCTCGACGTTCGTCCCGTGGCCAGCGGGAGGAGTCCCCGCCTCGGCTCCCTCACCGAGCGCCATACCCGTGCAGGTCTCGGTGTGCTTTCCGTGGTCGGCGGTGACGTTCATCGGCCGGTTCTTTACCGCAGCCTCGCCGGCGCCGTGCGGCGCGGGCGACGCGTATTTCCAAGCGACATCGACTTCGGACGTCACTCGGTGAGAGCAGAAATGACGGATACGAGCGAAGGGGAGCGTGATGATCATGCGTGATACAAGAGCTTGGATATTTCTCGCGATCGGACTCGTGCTGGCGGGCCTCACCGGCTTCGCGCTGTACGGCCTGGCCCAGCAGGCGGGGCCGAGCGGCGGCGCCGCACGCGGAGGTCCGACCCAGACGCTGGACATCCTCGTCGCCAAGGCCGATCTACCGGTCCGCGTGATCATCACGCCCGATGCGGTGATGCATAAGACCTATCCGCTCGACCTCGTGCCCGCCGGCGCGATCACGAACGACGCGGATGTCATCGGACAGACGACCATCACGCCCATCGCCCGTGGCCAGGCGATCGTTATGGCGCAGCTCAGCACGGCCGAGGGCGATCGGTCGGCCTCGCTGACCGTCCAGAAGGGCATGGTCATGGTGGCCTTCCCGACGACCGACCCGCTCACCGCGGCCGGACTCGTCCACATCGGGGACAAAGTCGACGTTCTGGCGAGCGTCATCGCCGGAACCGGAGAGAACGCAAAGGTCAGTCAGACGACGCTGCAGAACCTCGAAGTGCTGGACATCCTCGGTCCGACGACCGCGCAGCCGCAGCGCGCGACCGCGCTCGTGTTCGCGGTCGATCATCAGGTCGCGCTCGTGCTCAAGTTCCTCAGAGACTCGCAGGCGACGATCGATCTGGCGATCCGCTCCAGGAACGAGAGCGAGCTCACGAAAACGACGAGCGTCGATCTTGGCTACGTCGTCTCGACCTATGGCATCCGCCGGTGATCGAGAACGCCTTCGGGATCCACATCGTCGACCCCGACCAGGACCTGGTGGCTCGTTTGCGCGCCGCCGTCCCGGCGAGCGGGCTGCGGCTGCTTGGGTCCCACGCGACCGTTGACCAGGCGCTTCCGACACTCTTGTCGGTCCCGCCGGACGTGGTCGTGCTCGACGTCGCCGCCACAAAAGACGTGCCCGGGACCATCCGAAAGCTCGCAGCGAGCTGCCCGGACACCTATGTGATCGTCACGGGAGCGGGCGCCCCTCCAGCGCTCATGTCGAAAGCGGTCGCCGCGGGCGCGCGCGGGTTCCTCATCAAGCCGTATGCGGTCGAGGATCTCGTATCGACCGTGCGCGAGGTCGTCGAGAACGCCCGGAACCTGGGGCACGCGCGACCACGTGGCGAACGCGCGCAGCGCGGACGCCTCCTCGCCGTGTACAGCCCGAAGGGCGGCGTCGGGACGACGACGACGGCGACGAACCTCGCGGTCGCCCTTGCGTCGCGAGCGAATGCTCGGGTCGCTCTCATCGATCTCGATCTGCAGTTCGGCGACGTCGGCGCCGTCCTCGACCTCCACAGCGCCAACAGCATCGCGGAGCTCATCGGACACGGCGAGCTGGGCTTGGAGCTCATCGACGAGACGTTCATGAAACACACGTCCGGCCTGCGCGTTCTCGTCGCCCCCGACGATCTGGAGGTCGTTTCGGCGATCGATCCCGATGACGTGATCCGGCTGCTCGAACAGCTTCGACCATTCTTCGATTACATCGTCTGCGATCTCTGGTCGAGCTTCGAAGACCTGACGATCGGCGTCCTCCGCGCGGCCGACCGTGTGCTGCTCGTGACGACGCCCGAGCTTCCCGCGCTCAGAAACCTTCAGCGCGTCCTCAACTCAACGCGACCGGACGTTCAGCTCGATGACAAAGTGCTCGTGGTCGCGAATCGCTTCCCCGGCAAGACGGGGCTGTCGCGTGAGGACATGACGAAGGCGGTCGGCCGTCCCATCGCCGCGACCGTACCGAGCGAGGGCGTGAGCGTTACCGACGCGATCAATCGGGGCGTTTCACTCCTCGACGCACGTCTCCACGTCAAGATCGCACGCAACTACCACGATCTCGCGGCGCTCATCACGAAGCAGGCTTCAGTTCCCGTGCCCCGCGCGAGCGGCGCGATGTCGCCGTCGAACATCGAATAGGAGAACGGTCATGAGCATTCTTCGATCACCGGCCGGTCGGACGCGCACCGAGCCCGAACCCATTCGCCCGTCGGCGAACAAGCCGCAGGCGACGATGATGCCGCTCGGTGAGCGATGGACGCCGGAGGTCCTGAAGATCAGCCGCCTCCGCGACGAGGCCGAAAGCCAGCTCGTGACGCGGATCCACGCGCGCCTTGCCGCGAGCATCGGCCGCTCCATCGATACGGCGAGCTCCGAATCGGTCCGAGCCCTGATCAATGACCAATTCCCCGCGGCCCTCGACGAGGAAAAGGTCTCGCTCAGCCGAACCGACCGCCTGCGCCTGCAGGACGCGGTGCTGTCCGAGGTCATCGGATACGGGCCGATCCAGGACGTACTCGCGGACGACAACGTGTCTGAAGTGATGGTCAACGGAGCGAAACAGGTCTGGGTCGAGCGCGAAGGCAAGCTGCACCTGACCGACATCACATTCAGCGACGACGACCACGTCCTCCGCGTGATCCAGCGGATCGTCGCCCCGCTCGGACGCCGCTGCGACGAGTCGAGTCCGATGGTCGATGCCCGCCTTCCCGACGGAAGCCGCGTGAACGCCATCATTCCGCCGCTGTCGCTGATCGGCCCGACGTTGACGATCCGGAAGTTCCGCAAGGTGCCATACGGCCCCATGGAGCTGCTCAAGAACGGCACGCTCACATCCGAGGCGCTGCAGTTCCTCGCCGCGAGCGTGAAGGGTCGCATGAACGTGGTCGTGGCCGGGGGAAGCGGCGCGGGAAAGACGACCTTCCTCAACACGCTCTCGAACTTCATCTCCGAGCGCGAACGCATCGTGACGATCGAGGACGCCGCCGAGCTTCAGCTCCAGCAGCTGCACGTGTTGACACTGGAGAGCCGGCCGCCGAACGCCGAAGGTCGCGGCGAGGTCGCGATCCGCGACCTCTTCCGTAACGCGCTTCGTATGCGTCCCGACCGCGTGATCATCGGAGAGTGCCGCGGTCCCGAGGCGCTCGACATGCTCCAGGCCATGAACACCGGGCACGACGGCTCGCTCACCACCATCCACGCGAACGGACCGCGTGACGCGCTCTCGCGCATCGAGACGATGGTCCTCATGGGCGGTGCCGATCTGCCGCTGCGCGCGATCCGCGAGCAGATCGTGGCCGCGATCGACCTGGTCGTCTTTGTCGAGCGCATGCAGGACGGCGCGCGAAAGGTCACCCAGGTGAGCGAGGTGCGTGGGCTCGAGGGCGACGTCATCACCATGCAGGACATCTTCGCCTTCGACACGCGGACCGCGGCCGACCGAATGCGCACCGACCTGCGGCCGACAGGGATCCGTCCCGCGCTCACCGAGCGGCTTGCAGCTCGCGGCATCCAGCTTCCGTCGGCGTGGTTCGGCTATGCCGAGCCGAGTGAGATCGGCGCGTGATCACTCCCAGCCCCGCGCTCGTGGTCGTTCTCGGCGTATCGACCGTGCTGACGCT
>JALYLL010000225.1 GCA_030774255.1 Chloroflexota bacterium
CCGATGTTCCCTTCCTGGATCAGGTCGAGGAAGCTCATGCCGCGGCCGATGTACTTCTTGGCGATGGACACGACGAGACGAAGGTTCGCCTCGGTCAGGTTGTGACGCGCGTCGTCGCCCTTCTGGATGAGCTCGTCGGCGAGACGGCGCAGCGCGCGCTGCTCGTCCGAGTCGAGCTGTGCGAGCTTGTCGAGATGCTTCACCAGAATGTCGCGAAGCTCGGCGCCGAGCATGACGAGCTCGCCGAGACGCTCCGCGCCTTCGGCCGGCCCGTGGATCTTCGCGTACTGCGGCAGGATCCGGAACGCGAGACGCTCGGGATCGCGGCGCGCAGCGTCGATGAGAGCGACGGTCTCGTCGATGAGCACCTTCGCCTCGTAGCTGATCTCTTTGCTGTTCGCTTCGCCCTGGAGCGGGTCGCGAAGCTTGAGGAGTCGGTTCGCGACGCGTCGCAGCTCCTTGCCGCCTTCGTCATCGCCGAGCGTGAAGCGGAGCGACTTGTTCGTGAAGCGGGTGGCCTCGTCGACGAATTCCTTCGGACGTCCGAGGGCCATACGCTTCTTCACCTCGACGCCGAGCTCGTACAGGTGGATCACCGACAGGGCCGGCGACACCAGTGCCTGCTCGCCGAGCTCGATGGACTTGGCGAGGTTGACCTCTTCCTCGGCCGTGAGGAGCGGAACCTTGCCGATCTCCTTGAGGTACATGCGGACCGGGTCGTCGACGCTGATGAGATCCGATGCGAGGACCGATGCGATCGAGTCCTCGCGCTGGAGCTCCTCGGTCTCCTCTTCCTCTTCCTTGACCTGCGCCCACGTGGGCGAGCGCTCGGCCTCGAGGATCTCCACGTTGTTGTCGTCGAGGGTCGTGAGAAGCTCTTCGACCTCTCCCGGCTCGGCGTCCGGGATCGCCCGGACGATGTCCTCCTGAGTGACGTAGCCCTGCTGGC
Organism: Chloroflexota bacterium; assembly: GCA_030774255.1. Lineage (GTDB taxonomy): Bacteria > Chloroflexota > Limnocylindria > P2-11E > P2-11E > 3-1-20CM-2-70-9. The sequence goes on from JALYLL010000225.1 coordinate 950, forward strand.
GTCCGCGCGCGATGAGGCGCTCGGCCGCCTCGCGGTGCTCCGGATGGATCCCGCGCTGCTCAGGGGCCGCCGCTGTGGCCGTCGTCGTTTCCTTGATCTTCGTTGTGCTCTTCATTCATTCCTCTCGTCGGCGTCCGCCGCGTGTAAGACCGTCTGCCGCTCCCGGCGGTGCATGAGCTCCGCGAGCTCGTCCGCCAGCTGAGCGACCTCTCCGTCCACCGCACCAGCGTCGCCGCCGTTCGCCCGCGCAAGCTGACCTTGCGCGACCTTCATACGACGCCGCAGGTTTCGTTCCCGAAGGGACAGCGCAGCAATTTCGATCGCCTGGGCGACGTCGACTTCGCCTTCAAGCTCAGGCGCGAATGCGCCAAGGGCCGCAGCTTTGGCGGCCAGATGAGCCGGCAGGTCAGAAGTCGGATGCTTCCCCGCTTTGAGCAGTTCGAGCATCGCTCGGTTGTCGGGGTCGTCGAGGTCGCCGGGGGCGAGTTCTGTGTGCGCTGCCTCTTCTGGAAATCGGATCAATAGTGCCATTAGGTAACGCTCGACGGGGCCCGTTTGTTTCGTCGGAGTCTCATTGGCCGCCGTCGCCGTTCGCTGCGTCGGCGGCGGCGCGGCAGCAGCTTCGCGGCGGAGCGCCTCCTGGTCGAGACCGGTGAGCTTCGAGAGCGTCCCGAGGTATAGCTCGCGCGTCAGGGGATCCGGCTCGCCTCCGACCAGCGGCAACGCCTCGGCGAGAAACCGGCGCTGGCCGTCGGCTTTTTCCAAGTCACTGCGCTTTGCGATCCGGTCGAGGACAAACTCGAGGACCGGCTTCGCCTGCCCGAGAAGGGCGCGAAGGCCGTCGGGATCGCGGCGCGCAAGGACGTCGGGATCGGTGTCGGTCGGAAGGACCGTGACGTAGACCGAGAGGCCGGTCCGAGCCGTCACCGATCCACGCCCGGCGCGCCGGACGGCGCGTTGGACCTGCTGTGCGAGGTCGATCCCCCGTCGCTCGGCTGAGCTCTGCCCGGCCGCGTCGCCGTCGAAGGCTACGATCGCGCGCTCGATCCGCATGGCATCCAGCACGTGGTACTGATCCTCGGTCAGGGCGGTTCCCATCGAGGCGACGGTGTTCTCGAAGCCGGCCTGGTGCAGCGCGATCGCGTCGAAGTACCCCTCCACGATCACCGCGGCGTTCTGCTTTCGGATCGCGGCCCGGGCGGCGTCCAGGGCGTACAGGGTCGCGCTCTTGTTGAAAAGGACGGTCCCCTGGGAATTGACGTACTTGCCGCGCTGGTCGGCGCGCATGGCCCGGCCGCCGAAGGCGATGATCCGCCCGCGACCGTCCTTTATGGGGACGATTAGGCGATGCCGGAACCAGTCGAAGAGCCCCCGGTCGCTCTTGCCGATCAGGCCCGCCGCGACGATCTCCTCGTCCGAGTAGCCCTTCTTCCGCAGGTAGCCGACCAGGCCGTCCCAGCTGTCCGGGGCGTAGCCCAAGCCGAACTTGTCGACCGACTCGGGCAGGATCCCGCGTTCGGCGAGGTAACGGGCGACCTCTTTCCCTCGCTCCGTGCCCCGGAGCGCCTGGCGGAAGTAGAAGTGCGCGGTGTCGTTCGCCGCGAGGAGCCGCTTGTCGCGCTCCTGCTCGGCAGGGTCGCGGCGGCTGGTGAGCTCGACACCCGCACGCTCGGCGAGGGTCTTCAGTGCCTCCGCCTTCGTCAGGCCGTCGATCTCCTCGAGGATCGTGAAGATGTCGCCCGAACGGCCGCAGCCAAAGCACTTGTAGCTACGGGTATCTGGATTGACGTGAAACGAGGGCGTCTTCTCGCTATGGAAGGGGCAGAGCCCCGTGAACCCGCGGCCCGACTTCTTGAGGACGACCCCGTGCTCGCTGACGACCTGGTAAATGTCGACGCGCTCTTTGACGGTGTCGAAATCCCCGGGCATCACGACAAGTATCGCGCGCGGGTTGCTAGAACCTAAACGAGCGAGGAGTCGTTCAGCCGCGACGAGTGGGACCACCAGCCTTGAGCGCATCTCCTCGGCGAAGCCGAGAGATTGATCTAGAGCTGGACCTTCAAGAGCTCCTCGAGCTTCGACGCGTCAACGGGCTTGGTGACGTGCTGATCGAAGCCGGCCTCGCGGGCGAGGCGGCGGTGGCGGTCCTCGCCGTAGCCAGTGAGGGCGATGAGGAGCGCGTCGCCGAGGCCGAGATCCTCCCGGATCCTCTTGGCGACCTCGTACCCATCCATCTCCGGCATGCTGATGTCGAGCAGGACGATCTCCGGGCGGTGCAGCCGAGCGTTGTCGAGCGCCTGCGGCCCGTCGTGCGCCGTGGCGACCTCGTGGCCGTAGTCGCGGAGCAGCTCACCGAGCGCCTCGGCTGCATCGACGTTGTCGTCGACCACGAGGATCCGGCGCCTCGGGCCCGCCGTCGCGATCGCCGCCGTCGGGGCAGCGCCGTCAGCCGCCGGCGGCCGACGCAGCGGCAGCCGGACGACGAACTCGGTTCCCTTCCCCGGACCCTCGCTCAACGCTTCGACCGTACCACCGTGCAGCTCGACCAGTCGCCGCACCAGGGTCAGTCCGATCCCCAGGCCTCCGCGTGCGCGGGCGCGAGTCTGGGGCCCCTGCATGAAGAGGTCGAAGGCGTGCTTCCGCAGCTCCTTGGTAAGGCCGGGGCCGTCGTCCCTCACGCCGACGACGAGCTCGTTCCCCTCGACGCGGGCGCGCAGCGAGATCCGCCCGCCGACGTCGGTGTATTTCGCGGCGTTGTTGAGCAGGTTCGCGAAGACCTGCCCGAGCCGGGCCGGATCCGCGAGGAACGTGACCGGCTCCGTGGGCAGATCGAGCGCGATACGGTGGCCGCGCTCGTCGATCAGCGGACGCGCGGTCTCGATCGCCCGCTCGATCACGGAGCTCAGAAGAAGCGGCTGCTCGCGAAGCTCGATCTTCCCGCGGGTGATGCGCGAGACGTCAAGGAGGTCGTCGATCAACCGGGTCATATGCTCGATCTGGCGCTCCACGATCTCGCGCGACCGCGCCACGCGGCTCGGCTCGCTCTCGTGGATTCGCATGATCTGCAGCGCCGTGGTCACTGGGGCGAGCGGATTGCGAAGCTCGTGCCCGAGCATGGCGAGGAACTCGTCCTTACGACGGTCGACCTCGGCGAGCTCGTCGATCTTGCTCCGGAGCGCAGCCTCGAGGACTGCACGCTGCTTGCTCTCAGCCTCGAGCGCGGCCGCCTTCTGCTGAAGGGCCGCGATGACGCGGTTGCGCTCGTCCGCTTCCACAATGCTGTAGCTCTCGGCCGGGGTGACCCAGGTGTGCGCCGCGGTGATGTCGGCGAAGGGCTTGGCGTACTCGGCGTCGTCGAAATGCGAGATCGGATACGCGCAGAGGAGAGCGAACGTCTCGCGCTGAGCGAGGTCGTTCCAGAGCTCCTCGAGCCGGACCGCGGCCTCGCGGTTCCCTTCGGCCCAGAGCACGGCGACCATCTCGCCGAAAGCGAGGACTCGGCGATCGCCGCCACGGGCGGTCCTGATGACCGGTCCGATCGTGTTCGCGAAGCGGTGTGGGTCCGGCGTGCCGTCGACCATGAACCGCGAGAGGGTGTCCTGCGCATCCAGCGCGTGGTACCGGCCGCCCGTCGTCAGGTGAGGTAGGTCGACGCCCTTGCTGCGGAGCCGCGATTCGACACCCTCACGATGGGCGCGCGTGGCGATGAGGACGGCGGCGTCGCTCCCGCGCAGGCCATCGGACATGAAGTCAGTGACCCGGTCGTAGAGGAACCCTTCCTTCTCGTAGTACTGAACGAGGTGCCCGTCGTT
>JALYLL010000226.1 GCA_030774255.1 Chloroflexota bacterium
GCGTTCGTCGCGATCCCGCCCGCGCAGAACATCCTCTACGGGGTCTGGCTCGTTCCCGCGGTGCTCGCGGGGCTCATCATCCGCAAGCCCGGCGCGGCTCTCTTCACCGAGCTCGTCGCCGCGAGCGTCTCGGCGATCCTCGGATCGCAGTGGGGCCTCGACACGGTGGTTTCGGGAGCGCTCCAGGGACTCGGCGCGGAGATCGTGTTCCTGATCGTGGGCTACCGCCGCTGGACGATCGTGGTCGCGCTCATCGCGGCGATCGGAACCGCGATCGCTGCATGGGTTCACGACACACCTCTCTATTACGCCGACATCGGGCTCAGCGCACAGCTGGTGATCCTCGCCTTCATGGTGGCGAGCGCGATCGTCATCGCGGGGATCGGCTCGTGGCTCCTGATGCGATCCCTGGTGCAGACGGGAGTGCTCGCGCAGTTCCCGGCCGGCCGCGCGCAGCAGCGGGTCTGAGCGCACCGGCCGTCTTGGCCCGCGGCTGGGGATGGCGGCACCCCGGCCGCAAGGCGTGGGCGCTGCGTGGCGTCGACCTGCGCATCGACGAAGGCGAGCGTGTCCTCCTCTTGGGAGCGTCCGGCGCCGGGAAGAGCACCCTGCTGCTGGCGCTCGCGGGCCTGCTCGACCCGAGTGGCGGCGACCGGGAGGGCGAGCTCGAGGTCCGAGGCCCTGCCGGCCTTGTGCTCCAGGACCCCGAGACGCAGCTCGTCATGGCGCGCGCCGGCGACGATGTCGCGTTCGGCCTCGAGAACCACTGCGTCCCGACCGCGGAGATCTGGCCCCGAGTCCACCGCGCGCTCGCGGACGTCGGCTTCCCTTACAGCGAGGACCGCGCGACCGCCGCGCTCTCGGGCGGCGAGAAGCAGCGCCTCGCCATCGCGGGAATCCTCGCGCTCCGACCGCGCGTGCTGCTTCTCGACGAGCCGACCGCGAACCTGGACCCCGACGGCGCGCGCGCTGTACGCGGTGTGCTCGGCCGTATCGCCGAGCGTCGCGATGTGACGATGATCGTCGTCGAGCATCGCGTCGTCGACGTGCTGCCACTCATCGACCGCGTGATCGTGATCGAAGCGGGCGGTGGCGTCGTCGCCGACGGCCCGCCCGACGCCATCTTCGCGCGCGAGGGCGAGCGCCTGAGGCAGCTCGGCGTCTGGGTGCCGGGCCCGGCGCCCCTAGCGCCGTCGCGCCGCACGCCGATAGGCGGACTGGCCATCGTCGCGCGCGATCTCACCTATTTATATGCGCGTAGTGAGATCGCGGCACTGGACGGGGTCGCGGTGAGCGTCCGGCGCGGCAGCGCGCTCGCGATCACCGGGCCGAACGGCAGCGGGAAGTCCACGCTGGCGATGCTCCTCGCGGGTCTGCTGCGGCCACAGCGCGGCGAGGTGCGCGCGTTCGATGAGAATCCGTCGCGTCTGTCGCCGCGCGCACTCGTGCGGCTGATCGGCACGGTGTTCCAGGACCCCGAGCACCAACTCGTCGCCACACGCGTCGACGATGAACTCCGCGTCGGCCCGCGTGCGAGCGGCCTTGCGACCGACGAGACCGAGCGGCGGGTCCGCGATCTGCTCGAGCGCCTCGACCTTGCCAAGCTCGCGGCGGCGAACCCGTTCACCCTCTCGGGCGGTGAGAAGCGCCGTCTGTCCGTCGGGACCGCGCTTGCGACATCGCCCGGCGCCCTCGTGCTCGACGAGCCGACGTTCGGGCAGGACCGCCGCACCTTCGCCGAACTGCTCGCGCTGCTCGCCGAATTCAGGGACGGCGGCGGTGCGATCGCTTTCGCGAGCCACGACGAGCTCTTCGTCGACGCCTTCGCGGACGAACGACTTCGCCTAGAGGGAGGACGCGCGGCGTGAGATTGCTCGAGCCACTCACTCCGGACCCGCGGGCACCCCTCGCGCGTGCGCACCCGCTCGCGAAGATCGCTGCGGCGCTCGTCCTGATGTTCGCGCTGTTCATCACGATCGATCCGCTGACTCCGACGCTCGTGCTCGTCGCGGAGCTCGTCGCGATCCCGCTCATCGGCGTTCCCGCGCGCGCGTTGCTCCGACGCGCGCTCCCGGTCCTCGTCGCGGCGATCGGGATCGGTTTCTTCAACGCGCTGTTGAGCGGCGATGTTATCGGCGGCGTCGCGATCGGCCTTCGACTGGTGGGCATCGCGCTCGCGGGCATCGTCGCAGTCGCGAGCATCGACCCGACCGACCTCGCGGACGCGCTCGTCGAGCACCTTCACGCGCCGCGCCGGTTCACCGTCGGTGCGCTCGCCGCGTTCCGCCTGATGCCGCTCTTCGCCGACGAGTGGCAGACGATCGCGCTCGCGCGCCGCGCACGCGGCCTCGACAACGGTCGGGTGACCGCGTTTTTTTCCATGACACGGACGCTCCTCGTGGCCGCGATCCGGCGCGCGACGCGGCTCGCGGTCGCGATGGACGGACGCGGCTTCGCAGGTCCGGACTCTCGATGCCGCACGCTCGCGCGACCGCGCGCCATCGAACGCCGCGACTGGTGGCTCATCGTCGCGTCGTTCACGGTCGCCGGGCTCGCGTCGGCTGCGAGTGTCGCGGCCGGCACCTGGCGGTTCTTTCTCGCGCACTAGATCGCCTGTTGCTCCCGCGCCGACAGCCCGCGAACGGGCGAGCATCGGTAGCCTTCCGTAGATGTCAGACGGGTGGGCGAGCGTCAGTGAAGGTCTTCGGCGTAACGCGGCGATCCTCGTGCTCGCGGGGGCTGGCTTTGTCCTGACCCTGGCTTACGGCGCCTACCTCGCGCCTGACTGGGACCCGATCCGTGACGATCAGCGCCAGTACATCGCGTTGGCACGCGGGATCGTGGAACGAGGCGAATACACACGCGCTACCGGCGCCGAGGCATTCGTCCCCGAGCCGTTGCGCTTTCCGGGCTACCCGCTCTTCCTCGCACCGCTCTGTGCCGTGAGCTGCTCGCCGTGGGCGATCACGTTCACGCAAGCGCTGCTCGTCGCTTCGCTTGTCATCGTCGTCGCGGTGTACGCGATGACGCTCGTCGGTAGGTCCGGCGGCCTCATCGCGGCGGCACTCGTTGCACTGAATCCATCGTTCGCGTTCTTCGGTGCGCATGCGCTTTCCGACCTTTTCGCCGCAGCGCTCCTGGTCGCGTCGGTCGCGACGACGGCGATCCTGTTACCGCGAAACGGGCGGGCCGGCGGCCTGCTCGCTGGACTGCTGTTCGGGGCCGCGTCGCTCACCCGCCCCGTGCTCCTCTTCGCGCTTCCGCTTTCGATGGTCGTGGTCGCGCTTCGACATGGCGTGCGCCGCACCGCCGCACCGATCGCTCTTGCGCTCGTCGCGTTCGTGATCACCGTCGCGCCGTACGTCGCGTACGTCGAGTCGTCGTTCGGACGGCCGATCGTCGGGAGCTCGGGTGCGCTCCTATATGTGGCGTATTTCCAGGGCCTCGACGAGTCCGTGCTCGATTCGACAGAGCGCGAGCAGGAGCTGGCCGGGCGTGCATCGATCGCACGCTTCGACGCCGTCGCCGGTCGCGCCGAGCAGGCGCGGGCTTGGATCGCGCTCGACGACGAGCTCCGCGCACGGGCGCTGCTGCTCATCGCCCACGACCCTGGGGGCTTCGCCGCGCGCGGCCTCCAGAGGTCGGTCGTGCTCTGGTCGAGCGAGGTACCGCTTCGCGGAGAAGACATCACCACGGGCCTCGCGATCCTCTGGCGCGTGACGAACCTCGCCTTCTTCGGGCTTGGACTCGTCGGGACGGCACGCCTCATTCGTCGCGACGACGTGACCTCGGCGCTCCCGTTGCTTGTCATCCTTGGGACCTGGGCGCTCTCCCTCCCGCTCAACGCGGAAGGTCGGTACGCGTTGCCTGCCCAGCCGTTCCTCGCCATCGGACTTGCCGCGGTGTTCGTCCGCCTGCGGAAGGCCGCACCAAGCGCCGCCACTCATTCGGTGACCACGCGGCGGAGGCGGGACGCGTAGCGGTCGAACGGAACTGGTCGGACTTCCTGGGCGGCAGCGGGAGTGTCGGTCTTTACATACGTCGTGCGGTCGGAGTTGCTTCCTGAAGGCTCTCGCGCAGCTTTGCGAAGTCGTCGGCGCTGATCACGATTCGGTTCTGCGTGATCGAATATGTCGGCCCGACGTTCAGCTCGTTCTCGGCGAGCCGACGAAGAATCTGCGCGAGGAAGCCGGGCCGGTCATCGGCCTCGATGACCGCGACGTCACGCTCTTCCTGCACCTTGAATCCGGCCGTCTCGAGTGCCATGCGTGTGGTCGCCGGATCCGATGTAACGACACGGAAGGTGCCTTTTCCATCCTTGCCTGAGGGCACGGCGCAGTAGCCCTCGATGTTGATGCCCGCCTTGGAGATCGCGTCGGTCGCCTTTGCGAGCGCGCCGGGTCGGTCGTCCAGCGTCAATGCGAATTCCTTGGTTTGCTCCATGAATTCCTCCATTGATATTTGGCGCTGAGAACACGAGACGATGTCTCTCGCTCCCGCTGCCGCCCACACCGAGCATGGACCTTCCGGCTCGATGAGTCATGGTGGCGGCAGGATGAGCGGTCGCCTGACTTGGTGAGAACTGGCCGAGACGGTCATCGGGCGGTTAAAGGCCGGGCCTCTGTGTCAGCCCAGCCGGTATCCGACCCCGCGCACGTTCGCCAGCGTCGGCGCGCCTGTCGAATCGAGCTTCGAACGCAGGCGCGCGAGATGCGCCTTGAGCCACTCTGGGTCGGGGTCGCGTTCCTCAGGCCAACCCGCGCGCAGGAGCGCACGTCGCTCGAGCACCTCGCCGGGGCGCGCGACGAGCGCGGCAAGAAGACGGAACTCTGTCGGCGTCAGGTCGAGCGCATGACCGTCGACGCTTGCGACGTGCGTTTTCGGGTCGACGCGCAGGCCACCGATGGAGGTCGCAGCCCGCGCGGCGTTCGCCGGCGCCGCGCGCCGAAGCAACGCCCGCACGCGAGAGCGAAGCTCCTTCGAGCTGAACGGCTTTTCGAGATAGTCGTCGGCGCCGAGATCGAGCAGCTTCGCGCGCTCGTCGGCGCCGCGCTCGCCGGTGAGCATGAGGATCGGCGTCGACGAGATCGCGCGGATCCGCCTACACACTTCGTCGCCGGAGAGGCCCGGGAGCTTGCGGTCGAGGATGACGAGGTCCGGCGATTCCTCAGCGTGCCGGCGCAGCGCGGTCTCGCCGTCGTAAGCGGTCACGACCTCATAGCCGTCCTCGCCGAGGAGCGACGCGACCATCCCGACGAGCGCGCGCTCGTCGTCGACGACGAGAACGCTGCTCAACGAGACACCGCGTCGGCGGTCGCGCGCGCGAGCGGCACGCTGAACGCAAAGACCGCGCCGCCCTCCGGCGCGTCCTCCACCCAGATATCGCCGCCCTGACCTTCGACGACGCGCCGCGACGCGAAGAGGCCGATGCCCGAACCCGGCACCTCGTCGTTGCCGGCGCCGCGCGCATAGGGCTCGAAGATCCGCGAACGCTCGTTCGGCGGGACGCCGCGCCCTTCGTCCTGGATGCGGACGATGGCGCGATCATCGCCGCGCTCGATCTTTACCGCGATGCGCGTGCCCTGCGGCGCGTACTTCGTCGCGTTATGCACGAGCCCGGCGACGACCTCCGCGGTCCGCCGCCGATCGCCGCGCACGAACACCGGCTGTCCTGCGCGCGGACCGCTCAGCTTGTGGCGGCGCGCCATCGGGGCGACCTCCTTCAATGCGGCCGTGACGGTCGCCCGCAGATCGAAGCGCCTGCGCCGAAGCGAGAGCTCCGGCCGATCGGTGCGCACACCGGCGAGGATCCGGTCGACGAGCTGGTCGAGTCGCAGCACTTGCGAGGTCGCCTCGGAGATCGGAACCTTCGACTTGCCGTTCTTCTCGGCGAGCATCTCGAGGTGGCCGCGGATCACCGAGAGCGGCGTGCGCAGATCGTGCGTGACCACCGCAACGAAATCGGATCGCGCGCGCTCGAGCTCGCGGAGGCTCTCGGTGGTCTTGCGCTCGAGCGCGTACAGAGACGCCTTGTCGATCGCGAGCGCCGCCTGATTCGCGAGCGCGCCGACGAAACGCACCTCCTCCTCGAGGAATTCTTTGTAGTCGGGGACCTGCAGCACGACGGCGCCGAGAAGACGGTCGTTCGCGATGAGCGGGACCGCTATGTGGTCGAACGCGACGATAGGCCGGCGTTCGTCAAGCGCGCGCAGCGCGGCCGCCCCCGCGGTCTTGCCGAGCTCTCCCGTGCGCGCCCGCTCGCGCACGGCCTCGCCCTCCTCACGCAGAAGGATCGCGCCGGACGCGCCCGGGTAAACACGTACCAGACGGTCGACGATGAGCGACAGCACCTCGTCGAGGTCGAGGGTGGACGTGAGGACGTTCGAGACCTCGAAGAGCGCCGACACCTCGCGCAGCTTTCGGTCCGACTCCCGCTGCAGCCGGCCCTTCTCGATGATCCCGGCGACCTGGTTCGCGATCGTCTGCAAGAAGTCGATCTCTTCGCGGCCGAAGTCGCGATGCTCGACCGTCTGCACGTTCATCACGCCGATGACCTCGTCGCGCGCGACCACCGGGACCGAGAGCATCGAGGTGAAACGCTTCTCGTCGACCTCCGGCACCCACTTCCAGCGCGGGTCCGTACGTACGTCGCGGGCCGCGAGCGGGACGCGCGCGTTGGCGACCCAGCCGACGATCCCTTCGCCGATGCGCAGCGTCGCCCGCCCGATGCCACCGCGGTTGAGGCCGTTCGTCGCCACGAGGCGCAACACTCCGTCGGAGCGCTCGAGGAGATACAGAGATGACACCTCAGCGCCCATCGCATCGGTGGTGCGGCCGATGACGACGCGCAGCATCTCGTCCCAGTCGCGCGCGGATGACGCGAGCCGCGCGACCTCATGAAGAAAAGACAGCTCCCGGAGCTTTCGCTCCGCGTCAGATGCGCTCATCGGGGAATTCTAGAAATAGACTCCGAAACAGATGAAGACCGTCATCCGCACCGAGAAACTGACCAAGCGATTTGGAGACCTGGTGGCGGTGGACGGCATCGATCTCGACGTGCACGAGGGCGAGGTCTTCGGCTTCCTCGGGCCCAACGGGGCGGGCAAAACAACGACCCTGCGCCTGCTCTGCGCGCTCATCGCGCCCACGTCGGGGAGCGCGGAGATCGCAGGCTTCCGCCTCGGTCGCGAGGACGCGAGGATCCGTGCGGCGGTCGGGATCCTGACCGAGCAGCCCGGCCTCTACGAGCGGCAGTCGGCCTGGGACAACCTCGTTTTCTACGCCACGCTGTACGGGCTTCCGCCGTCCGTGGCGAATTCACAGGCCGAGCGCTACCTGCGGCTGATGGGCCTCTGGGATCGGCGTACGGACGCGGTCGCGACGTTCTCGCGCGGCATGAAGCAGAAGATGGCCATCGCGCGGGCCGCGTTGCACGAGCCGCGCGTCCTCTTCCTCGACGAACCGACCACGGGCCTCGACCCCGACGCCGCGAAGACCGTGCGCGAGTTCATCGTCACGCTTCGTGGCGAGGGGAGAACCGTGTTCCTCTGCACGCACAACCTTGACGAGGCGGATCGTCTCTGCGACCGGATCGCGTTCTTCCGGCATCGCGTGCTCCGCATCGCCAATCCCGACGAGCTCCGCGCCGAGCTCTACGGTCGCGCCACCGAGTTCCGCCTCATGCCGAAACCGCGCGCCGAAGATCTCGCGCGCGTGCTCGCTGTCCCCGGCGTGCACGAGGCCCATCTCGAGAACGGCTCGATCATCGTCGCGTCAGCCGACCCTCTTCTGACAAACCCGCTGCTCGTAAGGGCGCTCGTCAACGGTGGCGCGGAGATCGCCTTCGTCACCGAGCGCAAGGCGCATCTCGAGGACGTGTACCTCCAGATCGTGGAGCCTCTCGAGTGACCGTCGTCGCCATGGCCCCCGCGCGCCCGACCCTTGTGCGTGCGGTCTGCGTGCGCGAGTGGCGCGAGGCGCTCGGGAACAAGCTGCTCGTCGGCATGACGCTCCTCCCACCGGTCGTGATCCTCATCGCCGGCATCGGTGCGGTCGCCGCCGCGGCGGTCAATCCGCCGAGCGATCGCGACGTCCAAGCGCTGTATGCGGCGGCGCCGGCGGTCGCCGGTCTCGATCCGAAGGACGCCGTGCAGGGATTCATCGCGACCTACTTCCTCATCCTCTTCATGCTCATACCGACAGTGGTTCCGCTCACGATGGCGATCTACTCGGTCATCGGCGAGAAAGCGTCGCGCACGCTCGAGCCGTTGCTCGCGACGCCGGTCGGGGTCGGGGATCTTCTCTTCGCGAAGAGCCTCGCGTCGACGATACCGAGCGTGATCGTGACCTGGGCGGCGTACGGGCTCTATCTCGCAACGGTGATGTCGATCGGCTCGCATGCGGCCGTGAACGCGGTGACCGCGCCGCGATGGATCCTCGCGATCATCGTGCTGGTCCCGCTCCTGACGCTGCTCTCGGTGAACCTCGGGATCCTCATCTCGACGCGTGTGAACGACGTGCGCGTCGCACAGCAGATCGGCGGTCTCGTGGTCGTGCCGGTGGTGGGCCTCGGGATCGCGCAGGTGACGGGACGTGTCGTGCTCGACAACGGAGCGTTCCTCGAGATGACGATCGTCCTCATCGCGCTCGATATCGCCGTCTTCTGGCTCGCGCGGATCGCGTTTCAGCGGGAGAACATCCTCGTACGCTGGCGCTAGGCGCCTTCGGCCGCAGGACGTAGCTTCTTAAGAGCCTTTCGCGCCTCCCCGCGGACCCACTTCCTGTCGCTATTTAGGAAGGGCTCCAGAGCGGATCTGGCCCGCGCGTCGCGGAGATTCCCAAGGCCCATCACCGCGTGACCAGCCACAGTTTCGTCATTCAGGAGCCCGAGGAGCACATCAAACGCCGCGGGATTCCTCATGTGACCGAGCGCGAGAACAAGCATTTGTCGCGCGTCTGTGTATCGACGGTCCGCCGCCCAAGCGGCGATCTCATCGAAGGCGGAATCGTCGGCAACAACTTCGAGCGCATTCGCGATCGCCCAACGAAGCTGATCGTCCTCGGCGCGTTCGAACTCCCGTAGGAGAACCGGGATAGCAGCCGGCTTGGCCCACTTGACCGATAGCGCCCTGACCACGTCTGCTTTCACGTCGGGATTCGAAACACGCGGAAGCCATTCGATCAAGGTCGGGATTGCAGCCTTGTAGTTCAGCCTCTTGTTGAAGAGGTCGGCGGGTGTTTGAACCTCGAAGCCTTGCGCGGCAAGTTGTGCTAGAAGCGGCTGCGCGTCCTTCATATTCTTGTCGACGATTACCTGGCGCCGTCGGTTGACCTCGGCCATCCGCGCCCTGTATTGCGGATCCCGCTCGAGTTGGCCCATTAGTTCGCCTGCGGTTATCCATTTGCCGTCATCACGCTTTGAACCAGCCACGTATTGATCCTAGTGAGGACAAATAGGTCAATGCGGACGAGGCGGTAGTGGTGGTAATGCGTTGTTCGTTCCGCGGGCGCCGAAACAGCTGGCTCGACCGGCTCCGGCGAATGGCCGTCGCTCTCCCGCGATACGAGGCGCTAGAGGAGCGAGGCGAACCCAGGCTGTTGCGATTCAACGATCCGGAAAAGCTCATCGTGGCTCAGCGGGCCGTCGATGGAGATCGAGAGGCGGCCGATCGTCGTCTTGAGAGCGTTGACACGTCCGCCGAGCGCGGTCGCCTCCTGCCACTTGGCTCGTGTGCG
>JALYLL010000227.1 GCA_030774255.1 Chloroflexota bacterium
CTGGGCGCCGGTTGCCGGTGCCGGACGTCATCGCCGCTCTCGGCGACGTGTACGCGCGAATGGGCGACACCGCACGCGCAGAGCAGCAGTACGCCCTCGTCACCGCGACGCAGAAGCTCCTTGCTGCCAACGGCGTGCGCAACGACGTCGATCTCGCTCTCTTCGATCTCGACCACGGAATCGGCTCGGATGCGTTATCGGCAGCCATGGCGGAATACAAGGTCAGGCCATCGACGTCGGTGGCGATGATCCTCGCGTGGGCCGAGTACAAGAACGGCGAGACGGGCCAGGCGATGAGTCACGCGAGCGAGGCGCTCCGACTCGGGTCTCGCGATCCATTGACCCTCTACCGGGCAGGGGTCATCGCCGAGGCGGCCGGGGACCATGCCCGCGCCGTTTCATTGCTCCAGGCTTCGAGCGATCTCAACCCGCATTTCTCCACGCTGTACGAGGCGGACCTCGCAACGCGTCTCGCCAACTTCGAGGCCGCGACGCGATGAGACGACTCGCCGCGGCCCTCGTCATCGGCCTCGCATTGCTTCCCGCCTTCGGGACGTCCGCCTCCGCGCACCCGCTGGGAAACTTCACGGTCAACCGGCTCTCGATCGTGACCGTGGGGCACGATGCGATCGGGGTGCGCTACATCCTCGACCTGGCAGAGATCCCGACCCTGCAGGAGACGAACGCCGGCGCCGTCGAAGGAATATCCGCACGTCTTGCGACCGGCCTCATGGTCGAACTCGATGGAATGAGAATCCCGCTCGTCCTCGCAGGAGAGACGACCGAGCGTCTCACCGGCCAAGCTGGTCTCGATACGCTGCGCGTCGTTCTCGACCTCCGGACCACGACGCCCGTCCGTGACGGAGCCGCCATCAGATTCGTCGACGACAACTACGCGGGGCGCATCGGATGGCACGACGTCGTCCTGCGCGGCGCGGTCGCCGATCCGAGCGTCGGTGCAACCGAACCGACGAACGAGCTACGACAATATCCGACCGACACGACCGTGTCGCCACCCGAACGCACGACCGCGAGTGGCACGGTGCGTCTGTCGGCGAATGTGGGCGGAGTGACCGCACCCGGGAGCGAGCCCTCGCGATTCGCGATCGACGTCAGTGCCGATCGGCTGAGTGGATTCCTCCGCTCCGGCGGCACGAGCGATCTGGCCGCGCTCGCTGCGGCCATCGTGGTCGCGATGGTCCTGGGCGGGCTGCATGCGCTCGGGCCCGGCCACGGGAAGGCCATGGTCGCCGCGTACCTCGTCGGCTCGCGCGGCACCGCGTGGCAGGCGGTGATCCTCGGGACGACCGTCACCGTCACGCACACGATTGGCATCTACGCGCTCGGCGCGGTGACTTTGCTCGCGACGCAGTACGTGTTGCCCGAGCGCGTGTACCCGATCCTCGGCATTGTCTCCGGCGTGCTCGTGATATCGATCGGTGCGGCGATGTTGCGGCTCCGCGTTCGCGGACTGCGCCGGCCAGAGACGCACCACGACCCAGCCGACCACGAGCACGGATCCGGGCCGGGCCAGCATCGGCACGACGCGCCGGTCAGCCTTCGGGGACTTCTCGCTCTTGGAATATCTGGTGGACTTCTACCGTGTCCCACCGCGCTCATCGTGCTGCTTGCGGCGATCTCGTTCCATAACGTGCTGCTGGGGATGGTGCTCGTGGCAGCTTTCAGCGTGGGGCTCGCCGGAGTTCTGACGGGGCTAGGCCTGGCGATCGTGCTCGGCACTCGGTATCTCGGCCGCAACGTCCGCTTTGTCCGGTTCACCACTTCGCGGATGGCGCGATATCTCCCCGCCCTCTCCGCGGCGGCAATCACGATCGCGGGCTTTGTGATCGCGCTTCAGGCCGTACGCGGACCGTCGTAAGGGTCACCGTTCTCGGTGGGCCGGGCGCCCCAGATGGAGGCCTGGCCCCGTCCGGCATGCTCACGTCGCGCGCGCTCGACCTTGAGTTCTGACAGCTGGACGCGCGACCGCGCGACCGCAGCGTTCTAGAGGGGAGCGACGTCCCCGAACCCGAACCGCGCCAGCGGCTCGACCAACTCCTGTTCCTCGTACGCGAGGTGTGAGAGCAGGGCGTCCGTCAGGTAGTCGATCGCCCGTTGGACGGCTTCGTGGTCCTCCGGTCGAGCCATGTGCTGAACGAGCGCCCTGTCGACTTCCTGAATTGCATCGTGAATGACCATGTGCTCGGCCATCAGCCGATCGATCACCGGCCCCAGGCGCGGTTCGCTCGTCGTAAGGTGAGGGAACACCGCGGCGTCCTCGACGCCGTGATGCTGGGCCACGACGCCGCAGTACCGCGAACAGATTGCACCCAGCGTCCAGTCATTTTGGCGCAGCGTCATCTCGTTCAGCGCCGTCTTGGCGTCTCCGGCCGGCATCGCCCCGTCGCGGACCTGCTGGAGGATGCTCCGAAGCTCGGACAGCTCGCTGCGGAGCACGTTGTGTACGTCGATGAGCCCCTTCGCGGCACGGCGTCCGACGTCTGTGATGTTCACCGTCTGGCCGAAGCGGTTCCGCGGACGCGTGGAATCGTCCCAGGGAACCCGGGCGATGAAGGTTTTGCAGACCGCTGCCCCAATTCGGGAGCCCAGACCCAAGAAATCCAGCAAATTTCGAAAAATCGTGGCCTCTGACTGACCGCTCTTCGCACTCGGACCCTTGCCTTCCTTGCCGCACGGCCCCAATCACGAGGCTCGCGATTGGGGCCTGATCTACAGATAGACGGACGTGACAGACGGTCCGGCCGCACAGAATTGCTGATTTTACGAACAAACTCGCATCTCAGTCTCGCGAAAAGTCAGGGAGTCAGACGACCTAGAAAGTCAGGGTCGGAGGAACGACTGCTCCCCTTTCTAATCTCCAATCGAGCGGCGCCTCATTGTTGAAAGGGAAGAGGTCGAGATAAGCGGCTCAGCGAATTGTCCATGCACGAATTGACACCGGCTTCGAGTCAAAACGGGTGTAAAGAGAAGGGGCCTTCCGCGACACTCGCGTCAGAGAAGCGGCCAACGAAAAACATGAGGCGGGCAGCAGGCCGCCTGACGACGTTCCGCCTGAGCGCATCTACGATGAACCCGTGAGCAGCGCGAACGGCCCCTGACCGGATGCTCGACCCGATCTGCGACATGGTCAGCTGAGACCGGCACGAACGAAGAGGGAGGTCAGGAGAGATGCCCGCGAAGAAGAAGGCTGCGAAGAAGACCACGAAGAAGCCCGCCAAGAAGATGAAGGGAATGAAGATGTAGGCGGTCTGTGGGTAAGACCATGCCTCATCGTTGCTGAACTCGGCGAACTCGCTTGGTTGCGGCTTGCTTGGTCTGAACGATCGTCGTCTCGGCTGACGGTACCCAGCGACAGAAGTCACGTTGCTCGTCGCGGATCCGGAGGGAGCGCAGCGCCAGATCATGCTCCGGCCTCGCGCCGTTGCGAGACGACCGACTGGAGCGCGACGCGCCGCGAACGCTGATCCGGTTGAGGGCCCGCGACGGGCGGGCC
>JALYLL010000228.1 GCA_030774255.1 Chloroflexota bacterium
CTTGAGAAGCACGCCCAGAGTTCCGTCGATCGCGGCTTCGTCGAGCTCGCCGGTACCGAGAGCGGCGAGCGCCATTGCCCAATCGAGCGTCTCAGCGACACCTGGACGCTTGAAGAGATCGTCGCGCCGAAGCGCCTGGACCACCGCGACGACGCTCCGCGCGAGCCGCACTGGCACGTCGGGAAGACGCCGCGCGACGATTGCAAGCTCGCGCTCCACGCTGGGGTAGTCGATCCACTGATAGAGGCATCGACGCTTGAGAGCGTCGTGGATCTCCCGCGTGCGATTCGAGGTGATGATGACCGGCGGCGGGACGGCGGCCCGGAACGTACCGAGCTCCGGCACGGTGATCTGGAAGTCGGACAGAAGCTCGAGAAGGTACGCCTCGAACTCCTCGTCGGCCCGGTCGATCTCATCGATGAGCAGGACGGGCGGCGGACCGTCGCCTGCGATCGCCTCGAGGAGCGGCCTCTTGATCAGGAAACGCTCGCTGTAGATCCGCTCGCGCGCGTCGTTCGCGTGCCCTTCGCCCTCGGCGAGGCGGATCTCGAGGATCTGCCGCGGATAGTCCCAGTCGTACACCGCGGTCGCGACGTCGAGGCCCTCGTAGCACTGAAGGCGGATGAGCTTTCGGCCAAGCGCGGAGGCGAGCGCTTTCGCGATCTCGGTCTTGCCGACGCCGGCCTCACCCTCGACGAAGAGGGGCTTGCCCAGACGCAATGCGAGAAAGAGTGTTACCGCGAGCGAGCGGTCCGCGACGTAGCGCTCGCGCTCGAGCGCGGCTGCGACGTCCTCGACCGACGACATGACAGGCACGCTCACCACTCACGATGCTACGAGCGCGGAAGGATCAGTGCGCCGGCGCCTTGACAGCGCCGGGCGCACCACGACGTTCCTGTTTTTTTAGGCGCGGGCGCGCTGGATCGCACGCTCGATCGCGCGCCTCGCGTAGACGGTCACGAGGTGCTTGCGGTAGTCGCCAGAGGCAGCGAGGTCGGACAGGGCCGTGATCCCGTTCGCCGCCTTCGCGGCAGCCTCGGCGATCGCCTTCGCGTCGCCTTTCGTGCCGGTGAGAGCCCGCTCGGCCTCGGTCGCGCGGTACGCCGCGGCGGCCGCTCCGGCAACGCCGATCGCGGCGCGCTCGACGGTCCCGTCCGACTTCATCGTGACCACCGCCGCGACGCCGGTCACGGCGAATCCGGATGCGGGGTGGGCGAACTTCGCGTAGGCGCCACCGGTGCGACCGGTGGGAGCCGGAAAACGGATCTCGGCGAGTATCTCGTTCGCTTCGAGCGCGGTCTCGAACGTTCCCTTGAAGAAGTCCCGCGCGAGGATGTCGCGGCGGCCCTTGGGGCCGACGGCGCGGATGGTCGCGTCGTACGCGAGCGTGGGTGCCGGCTCGTCGGCCGCGGAGTCGGCGTGCGCGAGACTGCCGCCGATCGTGCCGCGTGCGCGGACCTGGAGGTCGCCGACCTCGCCCGCGGCGTCGGCGAGCGCGGCGAGCTTCGCACGAACTGTCTCGTCGTGGGCGATCTGGCGGTGCGTCGCGAGCGCACCGATCACGATCGTCCCATCGGCGTCGGTGCGGATGTCCCGGAGCGACGCGATGCGCCGAAGGTCGACGAGCGTCTCGGGCTGCGCGAGCCCGAGCTTCATGAGGGGTAGCAGGCTGTGGCCGCCGGCGATGACTTTCGCGTCGTCGCTCTGCCCCAGCTGCTTGACAGCCTCTTCGATCGTCGCCGGCGCTTGATAGATGAACGGGTGCGTGATCATCGTCGTCCCTCCCCGGCGGCGCGGATCGCTTTCCAGATCTTCTCCGACGTGAGCGGCATATCGAGGTGCGTGACGCCGAGTGGCGAGAGCGCGTCGATGACCGCGTTGACCGCGGCCGGCGTCGAACCGATGGTGCCGGCTTCGCCGATGCCCTTTACGCCGAGCGGGTTCGTGTTCGTGAGCGTCACGGTGTGATCGAGATTGAACATGGGGACGTCCTCGGCGGACGGAACGTGGTACTCCATCATGCTTCCAGAGAGGAGCTGCCCGTTGTCGTCGTACACGGCGCCCTCGTAGAGCGCCTGGCCGATGCCCTGCGTGATGCCGCCGTGCAGCTGTCCTTCGACGATCATGGGATTGATCTGGCGTCCGCAGTCGTCGCATGCGGAGTACCGCTCGATCCGGACGGCGCCGGTCTCGCCATCGATCTCGACCTCGGCGATATGCGTGCCGAACGGGAACGTGAAGTTCGGCGGGTCGTAGTACACGGTCGCCTCGAGGCCGGGCTCCATCCCATCGGGGAGGTTGTTCGCGAGGTACGCGGCCATCGAGATGTCCCCGAAGTTCTTGGCCTTCTCCGGCACGCCCTTCACGAAGACCTTGCCGTTCTCGACGACGACGTCTGCGGGCGACGCTTCGAGAAGATGCGCGCCGATCTGCACGACCTTCTCGCGGACCTTCTCCGCGGCCTTGTGCACGGCGATGCCGCCTACCGCGAGGCTCCGGCTGCCGAACGTGCCGACGCCCATGCCTGGCGACTCGAACGTGTCGCCGTGTCGCACCTCGATGTCGTTCGGGCTGACGCCGAGGGCGTCCGCCGCGATC
The DNA here is from genome assembly GCA_030774255.1 of Chloroflexota bacterium. Lineage (GTDB taxonomy): Bacteria > Chloroflexota > Limnocylindria > P2-11E > P2-11E > 3-1-20CM-2-70-9. The sequence continues at coordinate 2,599 of JALYLL010000228.1, forward strand.
TGCGCCCACGAGGTCTCGTGGCCCTGACCGTGTGGTGACGTGCCCGTGAAGACCTGCACCGAGCCCGTCGCGTGCACGCGGATCCGCGCGCTCTCGTAGCCGCCCCAGCCGACGCCGAGCGCGGAGTTCGCCTTCGACGGTGCGAGGCCGCAGATCTCAACGTACGTCGAGATCCCGATCCCGCGGTAATTCCCGCGCGCCTTCGCTTCGGCGCGGCGCTTCTCGAAGCCCTTGTAGTCGGCCATCGCGAGCGCGCGGTCGAGCGCGGGCTCGTAGTCGCCGCTGTCGTAGGTGATGCCGCTGATCGTGTTGAACGGGAACGCATCCGGCGGGATGAAGTTCTTCCGCCGCACCTCGGCCGGATCCATCCCGATCTCATCGGCAAGCCGGTCCATGATCCGCTCGATCAGCAACGCAGCCTCCGGCCTTCCGGCCCCGCGGTATGCGTCGACCGGGGTCGTGTTCGTGTAAGCGCCGCGCATCTCGTAATCGAAAGCGGGAATCCGGTACGGGCCAGGAACGATGAACACGTGGAGAATGGTCGGGATCCCTGGAGCGAAGGCCTGAAGGTACGCACCGACGTTCGCAACGGTGCGCACGCGCAGCCCGAGGATCGTGCCGTCCTTCTTCGCTGCGAGCTCTACGTCTGACACGTGGTCGCGCCCGTGGATCGTCGCGAGGTAGCCCTCGCGCCGCTCCTCCGTCCACTTCACCGGACGTCCGAGCGTCTTCGCTAGATACCCGACGAGAAGCTCCTCGGCGTAGACCTGCAGCTTGCTACCGAAGCCCCCACCGACCTCTGGCGCGATCACGCGCACCTTGTTCTGCCCGAGTCCGAGGTTCAGCGCGACGATCAGCTGGACGAAATGCGGAATCTGCGTCGACGTCCAGAGCGTGAGCTCGCCGGCCTCGAACTTGGCGGTAGCCGCGCGAGGCTCCATCGCGTTCGGGATGAGGCGCTGGTTGACGATGCGCTGGGTGACCGTGATCTCGGCGTCCTTGAAGGCCTTGTCGATGTCGCCGCCCTTTACCGGGTAGGTGAAGACGAGGTTAGAACCGAGCTCCTCGTGGACGATCGGCGCGCCCGGTTCGAGCGCCTTCGTGCCGTCGACCACCACGGGGAGCGGCTCGTAATCCACGGCGATCAGGTCCGCCGCGCGCTTGGCGGCGTCGCGCGATTCGGCGACGACCGCGGCGACCGCGTCGCCCGCGTATCTCGCCTTGTCGGTGGCGATCGGCATGTGCTTCGAGCCGTTCATGCCGGGGACTGTGATGAAGACGGGCAGCATCCCCGTCGCCTCGAGGTCCTTACCGGTGAGCACCGCGACGACACCGGGCTCGTTCTTGGCGGCGGCGGTGTCGATGCGGCGGATCCTCGCGTGCGCGTGCGGGCTGCGCACGAGCGTCAGGTAGGCCATGCCCTGCAGCATCACGTCGTCGGTAAACGTCCCCTCTCCCGTGATCAGGCGGGGGTCCTCCTTGCGAGCGGTCCGAGTGCCGATGTATTTCGGATTGGCGGTGACAGTCATGGCTTCACCTCCGCGGCGACCATCGTCCTTGAGGCGCCGGCGGTCTGGCGCATCTCCGCGGACGCGGTGCGGATCGCGTTCACGATGTTGTGGTACCCGGTGCAGCGGCAGAGGTTGCCTTCGATGGCGTGGCGGATCTCAGCGTCGCTCGGCGACGCGTTCCGTTCGAGGAAGTCGACGGCGGTGATCATGAGACCGGGAGTGCAGAAGCCGCACTGCAGCCCGTGCTCCTTGGCGAACGCGCGCTGGATCGGATGCAGCGTCGCTTCGCGCCCAGGGGCCCCTGCCCCTGCATTCTTCGCGAGCCCTTCGACGGTGACCACCTCTGCGCCATCCGCCTGGACGGCGAGCATCGTGCACGACTTCGTCGCGCGACCGTCGACAAGCACCGTGCACGCGCCGCACTGGCTCGTGTCGCAACCGACATGCGTACCCGTGAGGGAAAGCGTTTCGCGCAGAAACTCGACGAGCACGAGCGTGGGTTCGATCTCGCGTGAGTAACTCGTTCCGTTGACGGTGACGGTGACCGTATGGGCATGGCCCATGGCGCGCATCCCCCATATCTCGGCGCCGTACGCGGACGAACGCCGCGACAAACTCCCCCGCCTCGAAAGGCGGCGTAAGGCTAGTTCGCCCCTTG
>JALYLL010000229.1 GCA_030774255.1 Chloroflexota bacterium
ATCACTGCCGAAACCAAGACCTCGAAGGGCCAGGTCGGCGTCATCGGCGGAGTCCATGGTGACTTCGCTGGATTCAGCGATCTGACGATCTTCGAGGACCTCACTCCTCTCGCGCAAAAGCTCAAGGACCGCGGCATCGCGCAGGAATTCCTGGACCTCGGGAAGCTCGGAACGAACCGGCAGGTCTACATCCCGTGGATGCAAGCGACATACATCATGGGAGTCAACAAGCAGGCGCTCCAGTACCTGCCCTCGGGTGTGAAAGAGGGCGACATCACCTACAAGCAGCTCAAAGACTGGTGCAAGAACATCTTCGACAAGACCGGGCAGAAGAAATGTGGACTCCCGGCTGGCCCGATGTCGCTGCTGCACCGCCTCATCCAGGGCTACATGTATCCGGCGTACACGGGCGGACTCGTCACGACCTACAAGAGCGCCGACGCCGCGACGATGTGGCAGGACCTCAAGGATCTCTGGCAGTACATGAACCCCCAGTCGCTCAACACCGACTTCATGCAGGAAGCGCTGCTCTCGGGTCAGGTCTGGGTCGGTTTCGACCACGTCGCGCGTTTGGTGGATGCGTTCAAGCAGAAGCCCACTGACTTCGTCGCGGTGCCGGCGCCGAAGGGCCCGAAGGGCCTCTTCTACATGTCGGTTCTCGCCGGTCTCGCGATCCCGAAGAGCTCGCCGAACAAGGCCGGCGCGGAAGCCTTCATCGATTACATGACGACGCCGGACGTCCAGGGGAAAACCCTGAACGCGGTCGCGTTCTTCCCGGTGCTCGACAAACCGCTACCGAGCGATCTCGCCGCGTATCTAAAGATCGAAGCCGATGCGGTGCAGGCCCAGTCGAAGGCGCCCGACGCGAAGGTCGCGCTGTTGCCGATCGGCCTCGGCGCGAAGGGCGGCGAGTTCAACAAGGTCCAGCTCGACACGTTCCAACGGATCGTGATCAAGAACGAGGACATCCAGAAAGTCCTGAACGATGAGGCGGCGATCCTCCAGACGGTCATGAACGACACCAAAGCTCCGTGCTGGCGGCCGGATCCGGCAAGCACGGGGCCCTGCCAGGTCAAGTGACCTAGATGGCGGTCGGAGCGCGGAGGGCCGCCTCATTTCCGGCGGCGATCGTCCGGTCGGAAGCGGCCCTCCCGCTCGGCCTTCTCGCGCCCACGGTCATCTTCCTCAGTCTTCTGATCCTCGTCCCGATCGCCCAGGCGGTGCTGCTCTCGTTCCAGGCCGCCGATGGGACCTTCGGCCTCGATGCCTACAAGAAAATGTTCAACGACGTCGCGTTCGCGGAGTCGTTCCGCAACACCATCCTGCTGCTCGTCGCGATCGTCCCCATCCAGATGGTCCTCGCGCTCGCTATGGCGCTCCTGATCCACTCGCGCTTTCCGGGCCACGGCGTCTTTCTCTACATCTACGCGATCCCGCTCGCGATCTCCGACCTCGCCGCCGGCATCGTGTGGCTCTCGATCTTTACCGACCAGGGGTATCTCAACACCATCCTCACGGGACTCGGCGTGATCAAAGAGCCGGTGGCATTCCTCTCCTACGAGAACCTCCAATGGGTGTTCACCGCGGTCGTCGTCGCCGAATCGTGGCGCGCCACCGCCCTGGTGCTCGTGATCCTCCTCGCGGGGCTGCAGCTCATCCCACGCGAGTACTTCGAGGCCGCCGAGGTCTTCGGCGCCAGCCGCATAAAGCGAACGCTCCTGGTCGTGCTGCCGATGCTCAAGCCGAGCCTGCAGTCGGCCCTCATCATCCGCACGATCTTCGCGTTCAACGCGTTTGCGGTCGTGCTCGCCCTCGCGGGCCGGCAGCTGCCGGTTCTGGGCTACGAGGCCTACGACTGGTACTACAACAACCGCAACAACAACGTGGCCGCGGCGTTCGCGACGCTCATCCTCGTGCTCACGATCGCCGCGACGGTCACGTACCTGCGCCTCTTCCGCGTGCGTGAGGGAGAGCTCGGGAAATGACGGCAGCCGCACCCGCCGTTCGACGACGCTCCGCATCGCGCCGCGTCGTGGTCGATCGGATCCTCCTGTATGGCGTGGCCGTGATCCTCGCGCTGTGGACGCTCATCCCGATCTATCTCGTCGCGCTCGCGGCGTTCAGCGAGCGTTCGGCGATCTACGAGTTTCCGAAGACGCTGCTTCCGACGCGCTTCTCCACCGACACGATGAGCTTCTTCGTCAACTCGACCGGCGTCTTGCCCTCGGTGCGCAACAGCATCATCGTCGCGGTCTCGACGATCGTGCTCGGCCTCATCATCGGCGCTCCGGCCGGATACGCGCTCGCGCGGTTCCGATTCCCTGGCCGCGATGGTTTCCAGGTGGGCGTCCTCGTGTCGAAGATGTTCCCGATCGCGATCCTTTCGATCCCGCTCGCGGTCACGTTCATCGATCTCGGTCTGTACGACAACCTGATCGCGGTGATCCTCGTGCACACCGCGATGGT
>JALYLL010000230.1 GCA_030774255.1 Chloroflexota bacterium
CAGCGAGGGATTTGGCGAGCCCGGGGACGCCCTCCACCAGCAGGTGCCCGTTGCAAAGCATGCCCATGAGGAGCCGGTTCACGAGGTAGTCCTGCCCGACGATGACGCGGTGGATCTCGTGCAGGACTGGCGCGATGAAATCCCCGCGCCGAAGCACCGAATCGTTGGTCGCAGGCGCGCGGAAGGGGCTCGCCACCTAAGACAGATTAGAGGGTGGGCGGTCGAAAGGTTCGGTCTATGGCGTTGCGCCCGCCGTAGGCTCGCCTTCGTGCGGCGGATTCTGTTCAGCGTCTGGTACTGGTTGCCCGGCCGGCGTCGGTGGGACACGGGCGTGACCCCGCCGGAGCTCGAGCGCTTCGTCGCGTCGCATCCGCCGGGACGCGCGCTCGACCTAGGCTGCGGGACCGGAACGAATGTGGTGTACCTCGCACGACATGGTTGGGAGGCGGTGGGGGTGGATTTCGCGAGGCGCGCGATCGCGAAGGCGCGGAGGCGGGCGCGCGATGCAGGCGTCTCGGGCACATTCCTCGTCGGCGACGTAACGCACCTTGCCGCGGAGGGCCCGTTCGATCTCGCATTGGACCTCGGCTGTCTGCACGCGATCCCCGTCTCTGGTCGGGCGGGCTACGCGGTTGGTCTCGCTCGGGTCATGCGTCCGCGCGGGACGTATTTGCTATACGCATTCGCGCCTGACGGTCCCACCTTCGGGTTCACGACCGAGGACGTGCGCGCGACCTTTGCGGATTCGTTCGACATAGTCGATGTGGAGCAAGGCAAGGGACGACCGTCGGCGTGGTACACGCTCGTCAGGCGCTAGCCTTTTCTCCACGGCCCCGTAGCTCAGTGGATAGAGCAGCAGCCTTCGAAGCTGTTGGTCGGGAGTCCGAGTCTCCCCGGGGTCGCAGATCTGGTACTTCGGTACCGACCGCCCGTCCTATTCGAACGACGTTGAGATGTCGGCACGCTCGCGTTCATGCGAGCGTGCACGAAATGCGGCGAAGTCAAGCCGCTCGAGGCGTTTCCTCCGGTGAGGCGTGGCGAGGCGAAGCTTCAGACGTGGTGTCGCGACTGCTTCGCGGCCTACGGGCGGGAGTACTACCGGAAGAATCGAGACGCGCAGAAGACGCGGCTGCTGCGGAATGTCGCCGCTAGGCGAAGCGAGAATCGGCGCCGAATAATCGAGTACCTCGCGACACACCCCTGCGTGGACTGCGGCGAGACCGACATTATCCTACTCGAGTTCGATCACCTAGCCGACAAGGTCGCCGATGTCTCCGACTACGCGAGCGGGGGACGCACTTGGTCTCGCATCCAGGCGGAGATCGACAAATGCGAGGTCCGCTGCGCGAATTGTCATCGGCGGAAAACCAGGGCCGCCACGGTCCCGCGTGGCGACGCCGTCGAACCCCAGCCGAACCTGGCCCGACCAAGGCCTGCGCAGCTGACGCTGGATGCGGCCCTCGCGTTGCGTACTTGTCGGGTATGCAGCGAAACGAAGCTCCTCACGGAATTCCCCTTCCGGTCTCTCGTCCGGCAAACGCGCCAGTGGATCTGCCTCGCGTGCCAGCGGGCATACACGAACGACTGGTACAAGAGAAACCGCAAGCACCAGATCGAAGCGGCCTATGCCCGACGAGTTCGAGAGGCAAAGAGTCTCGGACGGAGAATCCGCGAATACCTCGCCGACCACCCCTGCGTGGATTGCGGGGAGGCAGACGCGGAGGTTCTCGACTTCGACCATTTGCGCAACAAGCGGGCCAACGTGAGTCGCCTGGTACACACCGCGGTTTCTTGGAACCTCATCGTTGCGGAGATCTCCAAGTGCGAGGTTCGCTGCGCGAACTGTCACCGCCGCCGAACCGCGAATGTCGGCGGGTATTACCGGGCGGTCGACGCTAGAATGAAGGCAAGGCGCGCTGACCCGGTAGCTCAATCGGATAGAGTGTCTGCCTACGAAGCAGAAGGTTTGCGGGTTCGAGCCCCGCCCGGGTCGCAGAGCAGTCAACTAGGAAGCAACACGAGTACGCGATCCAATCCGCGCACATCCCCATCGAACTCCGTCGGCAAGATAAGCGCGCGCATCCCGGCGCGCTCCGCGCCTCGATCGACTTCGTGGTCCCCGACCATCAGCGTCTCGCCTGGCTTCAGACCGAGAGACTTCGCAGCTGCGATAAAGATCGCGGGATCCGGCTTCTCCGCGCCGACCTCGAACGAATGCGTGTACGAATCGACGAGGTCCGCGAGACCGTGCTTCGCGAACACCGGGCGCAGGTCCGCGGGCACGTTGCTCACGACGCCCACTTTCAACCCGCGCCGCCGCACCGCTTCCAGAGTCGCGCGCGTGTCCGCGTACGGGACCCACGAGCGCGGGTCCATGACCCGCTCGTACAACGCACGCGATAAGCCCGGGACCTCATGATCGAGGCGAGCAAACAGATCCAGCCACACCCGCCGATGCGCCTCCATCGAAAGGTCGCGCCCCTTCGCGATCTCCTCCGGCGTCTTGCCAAGAGCCCACATCTCGTCCCACATCTGGCGCGCTCGCGCCTCGGACATCTCCACACCAGACGATCGCGCGAACGAGACGATCACCTCCGCCGCGTGGGGCGCGTGAAAGAGCGTGTCGCCCCAATCGAAGAGCACCGCGCGCAGCGGCGCGCTCACCGGCGGAGCCACTCGTGGTCGGGGTCGAACGTGACGCACCAGCGCCGCACCGGGCCCGCCATCACGTTGAGGTAGTAGAGCTCGTACCCAGGCGCGGCCGACACCGTGTGAAAGCCCCGCGGCACGAGCATGAGGTCGCCGTCGCGGACCGCGACCGCCTCGTCCAGCGAACCGTCCGCGGTGTACACGCGCTGCACCGCAAACCCGCGCGGATCGCGCAAACGGTGGTAGTAGGTCTCCTCGAGCTGCGTCTCGTTCGGCGGGTCGTTCGTGTCGTGCTTGTGCGGCGGGTAGCTCGACCAGTTGCCCGCGGGTGTGACAACTTCGGTCACGAGCAGGGACTCGGCGGCCGCATCCTCCATGAGGATGTGATGGATCGTCCGCTCCATGCTGCCCATGCCGCGTACCTCGCGCCGCATGTCCGCCGGCTTGATGTGCCGCGGGGGCTCTCCGCGCTCGGCCGGCGCGGAGCCGATCGCGATCTCGACGTCGCCTGAGTGCGCGGCGATTTCAGCGGTCACGCCCGGTGGCACGTACACCGCATGTGGAGGGCCGTCGAACGGCGTCGCGCGCTCGCCGACCTGAGGCCACCCCACATCGCCGACGCCGACCGCGCAGCGGCCGGATAGCACAACGATGCACGCCTCCGACCCCTCGGTGTCCAGCAGGAACCGGCCGCCGTTCGGGACCCGGAGCGCGTTGAAGCTCACGTATTTCCAGCTGGCCGCCTCCGGCGTGACGGAAACGACGCCGTTCTCGCCCCGCACGAGCAGCGAGCTCACAGGTAGCGCCGCTGCCTTTGTTTCGCCTTCTCGTAGGCCCTGCGCGCATCGCGTACCCCCGCCGCATCCGCTGTCGCCGCGACGGGAACTTCCCACCAGCTGTCGTAGCCCGGCACCGAAACATAACGGTCTACCTCGATGTGGATCACGACGGTGCGCTCGATCTTCTTCGCCGCGGCGAGAGCCTCCCGGAACTCGGAGATGCCGCGCGCGCGCACGACGTGGGCGCCAAGGCTCTCGGCGTTCGCGGCGAGGTCGACAGGCAGGTACGGCGCCGGATCGCGTTCGCTGTCGAGGCCGCGCACGCCGGGCTTCGACTCGCGGAACTGCGTGCCGAATCCGTCGGTGCCGAGCGATCGGGACAGCCCGCCGATGGAGGCGAAGCCGTGGTTGTCGACGAGCACGACGACGAGCTTTGCGCCCTCCTGGAGCGACGTGACGATGGCCTCGCTCAACATCAGGTACGAGCCATCGCCGACGAGGGAGTACACCTCACGAGCTGGATCCGCGAGCTTCACGCCAAGAGCCCCTGCGATCTCATAGCCCATGCACGAGTACCCGTACTCGACGTGGTACTGCTTGCGATCACGCGCCCGCCAGAGCTTGTGGAGGTCGCCCGGCATGGACCCCGCGGCGCACACGACGACGTCAGTGGCTCCCGAGAATTCGTTCACCGCGCCGATCACCTCGGACTGGGCCGGTAGCGGCGTGTGGCCGAGCGCGTATAGCCGCGTGACTTCCGCGTCCCACTCTTTCGCCAGAAACGCGCAGCTTTCCCGATACGCGGCGTCGACGCGATAACCGATCCCGGAGAGCGCTTCCATCGTGACGCGCGCGTCCGCGGTGACTGCGATCGCCCCCTGCTTGTGGACGTCGATCTCGGCCACGTTCACATTGACGAACCGGACAGAGGGGTCCTGGAAGACCGACTTCGAGGCCGTCGTGAAGTCGCTCCAGCGCGTACCGATCCCGATCACCACGTCCGCGTCTTTCGCGATCCGGTTCGCCGCGGACGTTCCGGTCGCGCCGATCGCGCCGAGTGAGGAGGGGTGGTCGTACGGAAGCGATCCCTTCCCGGCCTGCGTCTCGGCGACCGGGATGCCCGTCTCGTCCACGAAGCGCCGCAACGCGTCGGATGCGCAGGAATAGATGACCCCGCCTCCGGCGACGATGAGCGGGCGTTTCGCCGCGCGGATCGCGTCCACCGCTCGCGCCAGGGTCGCGGGATCGGGCGGTCGCCGTTCGATATGCCACACGCGTTTCGTCAAGAACTCGTCCGGATAGTCGTACGCCTCCGTCTGCACGTCCTGCGGCAGCGCGAGGGTCACCGCTCCGGTTTCGGCGGGGCTCGCGAGGACACGCATCGCGGCGAGCGCGGCCGGGATGAGCTGCTCGGGGCGCGCGATGCGATCCCAGTAGCGCGATACCGCCTGGAACGCATCGTTCACGCTGACATCGCCGCGCGACGGCACCTCCACCTGCTGCAGCACGGGATCAGGTATTCGTGACGCGAAGACATCGCCCGGCAGAAGAAGCACGGGCAGGCGGTTCACCGTGGCGAGCGCGGCGCCGGTCAGCATGTTCGTCGCACCCGGGCCGATCGACGATGTGCATGCGAACGTCTGCAGGCGATCCTTGTGGCGCGCGTAACCAACGGCGGAGTGCACCATCGATTGCTCGTTGCGCGCCATGTGGTACGGGAGGAGGTCGGGCGACTCGAAGATCGCCTCACCGATCCCGGCGACATTGCCGTGGCCGAAGATCCCCCAGCATCCGGCGAAGAAGCGCTGCTCCACGCCGTCGCGCTCGACGTATTGGGAGGCCAGGAATCGCACGAGCGCCTGCGCCATCGTCAGTCGGGTCACGCCGAGACCTCGCGCGCGAGCAGCGCCTCGATCTGGCCGAGCGTCGGCATCGCGTCCGCGCACGCCAGGCGCGAAGCCACGATCGCGCCAGCCGCGTTCGCGACGCCGAGCGTCCGCGCGAGCGGCCAGCCCGCGAGCAGCCCGTGGCAAAGAGCGCCGCCGAAGGCGTCGCCCGCACCGAGCCCATTCATCACGGGGATCTCCACGGCAGGCACGGTGACCTCATCCTTCGCAGTCCGCGCGTACGCGCCTTCGCCGCCGCGCTTCACGATCGCCAGACGCGGCCCCATGTCGAGGAGTGCCGCGGCCGCCGACCGTGGATCGCGCTGTCCCGTGGCCATCTCCACTTCGTCGGTGTTCCCGACGACCACGGTCGCGCGGCGCAGGGCCTCGCGCGCCCAATGTCGGGCGTCGTCGCCGGACCGCCAGAACATCGGGCGGTGGTCGAGATCGTGAATGGTGATCTCCCGCCCTTTGCGCGCATCGAGGGCGGCGAGTGTCGCGCCGCGGCTGGGCTCGTCGGAGAGGCCGGTGCCCGTGGTCCAGAACACCGGCGCGTCGGCGATGGCGGCCGTGTCGAGGTCCTCCGTCGTGAGGTTCATGTCCGGCGCCTTCGGCTCGCGATAGAAAAGGAGCGGGAACCGGTCGGGCGGATGGACCTCGCAGAACACGATCGGCGTACGCAGCGTCGGGTCCGTGCTCACCCACCGCGCGTCGACGCCAAACCCTGCGAGAGCGCGGCGCACGTAGTCGCCGAAGCCGTCCTGGCCGACCTTCGTGATCACGGCGCTTCGCCGCCCGAGGCGCGCGGCGGCGACCGCGACGTTCGTGGCACTGCCGCCGAGCGACTTCGCGAAGGTGCGCACCTCGGCGAGGGTCGCTCCGATCTGCTCGGGATAAAGGTCGACGCCGACCCGCCCCATCGTGATGACCTCGAGGCTATCCATGCTTCCTCGCGTACGCGGCGCTCCGCGCGATCCATTCAGGCGGACCCGGCGCGGGCTCGCGGTCAAGCATGACGTCCTGCTCGAGCACGTACCAACCCGCGTACCCGGCCCTACGAAGCTCGCCGATGACATCCTCGATCCGCGCAGCGCCCTGGCCGAGCGGACGAAACAGGCCAGCGCGGACCGCATCGTTGTACGAGACGCTCCCGTCGCGAACGCGCGAGGCGAGCGCTCCGTCGACATCCTTGAGATGCACGTGCTGGACGCGCGGTCCCGCGTCGCGCGCGACCTTCAGAGCGTCGGCGCCTCCGAGAGCGATATGGCCCGTGTCGAGGCAGAGCGCGTGCGCGGTCCCCTCAAGGAATCGTTCGATGTGCTGCGGCCGGTCGATCGCCGTCCCCCAGTGCGGATGCACGGCAACCTTGAGCCCCGCCGAGTCCGCGATCTCGACAACGCGGTCGATGCCCTCGAAAAGCGAACGCCAGGCGCCCTCCGGGATCTCGGCTGTTCCCGAGTAGCCGGTCTGAGCGAGGGCGGGCGCGAGGACGACGAATTCGGCGCCGCCCGCGGCGAGCCAATCGGCCTGCCGCCGAACTGAGGCGAGCTCGTCGGCGCGGCGAGCGCCTTCGTGCAACACCGCCGTGACAAAGCCACCGATCAGGCGCAGCCCGCACGAATCGAGCAGCGCGCGCGCCTCGGCCGGGTCGCCCGGAAGGAACCCGGGGGGTCCCGCCTCGGTCGCGTGCACGCCGAGTGCGCGCATGTCGGCGAGGACGCGGTCCGGTGCGAGCTGCAGGCCCCAGTCGGGCACCTCGCAGACGCCCCAGGAGATCGGCGCGGCAGCGAGCTTCATCTGCGTCAAAGAGATTCGCAGTTTAGAGTCGCGCGGAGTGAAGATCGCGATCCTCGGCGTGGGCCGTCTCGGCGCGTTCCACGCCAGGGTCCTGCGCGACCTCGAAGGCGTCGACGAGCTTCGGATCAACGACGCCGACTCGGCGCGAGCAGCCGCCCTTGCGAAGGTGCTCGGCGCGAAGCACGCGGCCTCGATCGAGGATGCCTTTGCCGGCGCGGACGCCGCGGTGATCGTGACGCCGACCGGGACGCACGCGGATCTCATCATCCGGGCGCTTGAGAAGGGACTGGCGGTCTTCTGCGAGAAGCCGATCGCGCTCGACCTCGAGTCGACCAAACGCGTCGTCGACCACGTCGACAAGACGAAGGGGCGCGTACAGATCGGTTTTCAGCGCCGCTTCGATGCCGGATTCCAAGAAGCGCGGCGTCGCGTGCGGGACGGCGAGGTCGGCACCGTGTACAGCTTTCACATGACGAGCCGAGACGCGCTGCCGCCGCCCGACGCGTACATCGAGACCTCGGGTGGGCAGTTCGTGGATCAGCTCATCCACGACTTCGACGTCACGCGGTGGATGTTCGGCGAGGTTGACGAGGTCTACGCGACCGGCTCCACTCTGGGCTTCCCGCAGTACGCGAAGTACGGCGACGTCGCCACGTCGGCGGCTCTGCTGAAGCTGCGCGCCGGCTCCGTCGGTCTGCTCGAGGCCGCGCGACACAACGAGGCCGGCTACGACATCCGCGTCGAGGTCTACGGCGCGAAGGACACGATCGCCATCGGCCTGGACCCCCGCACGCCGATGTCGTCGGTGGAGCGTGATGGACCGAAGATGAAGGATCCGGCGTACCCGACCTTCTTCGTTCGCTTTGACGATGCGTACCGCGCCGAGCTCGCGCACTTCCTTCGCTTCGCGCGCGGTGAGGCCGAGAACGCCTGCACGGTGCGTGATGGGATGGAGGCGCTCCGCATCGCGCTCGCCGCGCGTCGATCCTTGCAGGAGCACCGCCCCGTCGCCGTCAAGGACATCGCTTGACCGTCCGCGTCCAGTTCCTCGGGAGCGGAAGCGCGTTCAGCGACGGCGGCCGGGCGAACGCCGCGATCCACGTGACCGCACCGGGCGTCTCCCTGCTACTCGATTGCGGCGGGTCGGCGCTCCCGGCGATCAAGAAGCATGTCGACCCGGGAACGATCGATGGGATCGCGGTTACCCACCTCCACGGCGATCACTTCGGCGGCATCCCGTTCCTCGTGATCGAGCGCCACTTCATGGGTCCCAAGAGGCCACTTCTTGTCGGCGGGCCGCCCTCGCTCTCCAAACGCCTACGCGCGGAAGAGCAGGCGCTGTACCCCGACTTCTTCGGGCCGACCACCCTCGGCTTCCCGTTCAGCACCGTCGTGCTCAGCGCCGAGCCGACGGAACTCGGCGGCGCGCACGTGACCGCCCTGCCCGTGCGTCACATCGCCATGGCCGAGCCCCACGGTCTGCGCGTCGAGGTCGGCGGCAAGCTCATCGCCTACTCGGGAGATGCTCGCTTTACGGCGGAGCTCGCGGCGGTCGCGAAGGGGGCCGACCTCTTTATCTGCGAAGCCACGTTCTTCGAGCGCGAGGATCCCTCACACATCTCGTATCGTCAGCTCATCGCGCATCGAGAAGAGTTTCAAGCGAAGCGGATCGTGCTCACCCACCTCGGTGCGGAGACACTTGCGCATCTTTCGGAGGTCGAGCTCGAATATTCGGTAGACGGGAGCCAGATCGAGGTCTGACCCCCGTCGATATCTACCGAGATGTCGATCGGATCGCTATTTCGCCGCGTCTACGTATTCGTTGGTCCACGTCTTCGTGAGGTCGATCGTCTTGCCCTGGACGTTCTTGTTGTACGTCTGGAGCACCTTGAGGATGAAGTCGGGCGCGCCGGTGGGCATCTTCCCGTCGGGGCTGAACATCGGCATGCTCCCGGTGAGCGATGTGAGGTAGAGGTCCTTGTCGCCGGCGTAGTAGTCGGCCGGGAGCTTGTCGGCGATCTCCGCCGGCGTGTGCGTCGCGATCCACTTGAGCGTCTTCACGTACGCGTTCACGACGCGCTGTACGACGCCCTTGTTCTGGGCCACCCAGTCGGCCCGCATGTAGATCGAGATAAAGGGATAGTCGCCGCCGAGCGCGGCGCGCGTCAGCTCCGGTGTCCGGAGGTCGATGAGGACCTTCGCATCCCCGGCCTTGATCAGGCGGGAGATCGTCGGCTCTGTCGTCATGCCGGCGTCGATCGTGCCCTGCTTGATCGCGGCGATGAAGGTGTCGCCGGCGCCGACGGCGATCGGTGTGAACTGATCCGGCGTGATGCCCTTCGTGCTCGCGAGGTACTGCGTAAGGCCGTGAGTTCCGGAGCCGATCGAGGTGACACCAAGCTTCTTGCCCTTGAAGTCGGCCGGTCCCTTGATGTCATTCGCTTTCGCGGTCGCGACCATCTCGGCCTCACCTGGCGCACGCAGGAGCTGCACCACCTCGACGAGGTTCTTGCCGAGACCTGCCACGTCGATGGTGTGGTCGTACGAGCCCGACGAGGCCTCGACCTCGCCAGCTATCAGCGCGCTCGTCGCGTCCTTACCGGACGGCTCGTCGATGAGATTCACCGTCAGGTTCTGGTCCTTGAAGTAGCCGAGCGCCTCGGTGAGCTTGTTCGGCAGGTAGATCTGCTTGTTGAGTCCGCCCACCATGATCGTGAGCGTTGCCGGTGCGGCGGCGGCGCTGCCAGCCGCGCTCGCCGTCGGGCTCGTCCCCGCGTTGTTGGTCGCGCCCCCGCAGGCGGCGAGGACGATCGTCGCTACAAGACCAAGTGTCGCGGTGGTTCGCTGCATTCGTTCCTCCCTTTTATTAGATGCGCACGTCGGTGATCGCGTTTGGACGCCATTTGATGAGACGACCTTCGAGCCAGGTCAGGGCGACCTCGGCGGTGAGCGCGACGACGGCCAGGATGAACATCGCGGCGAAGACCCCGTTGGGGTTGAAGGTCGCCTGCGCCGTCGCGATGATCAGGCCGATCCCGTGGATCGCACCGAGGTACTCGCCGACCACGGCGCCGACGAGCGCGAAGCCGAAGCTCGTGTGAAGGCTCGCGAGGATCCACGAGAGCGCGGACGGCAGGATCACGTGGGTCGAGAGCTGCCGCTCGCTCGCGCCGAGGATCCGCGCGTTCGCGATGAGCACCCGGTCGACCTCGCGCACGCCCTGGAACGCGTTGAAGAACACGACGAAGAAAACGAGAACGACGGCGAGCGCGACCTTCGACCAGATGCCGTACCCGATGGTGATGATGAAAATCGAGCCGAGCACCACACGGGGCATCGCGTTCAGGGCCTTGATGTACGGCGCGAACACATCCGACAGGAGAGCAACTCTCCCGAGCGCGACGCCGAAGATGATGCCGAGGACTACCCCGATGAGGAATCCGAGGAAGGCTTCCTCAAGAGTGGTCGCCACCTGTAGCCAGAGTGGGCCCTGCGCGGTGCCGTTCGTGATCCACGTCCAGAGCTGACTCGCGATACCGGAGGGCCGGCCATAGAAGAACGGGTCGATAAAGAGACCGTCTTTGTGGGTCGCGTCGATCGTGGTTCCGACCTCCCAGAGGCCGAGGACGATCACCGCGAACGCGACCCGCAGCCCGTTCACGAGCAGCCGGCGGTTGGCTCGCGCGCGCGCGCGCGCCCGCGAGGCCGAGGTGCTCGTCTCGTCAACCCGCGCGGGCTCGTTACGCGACGCTGCGCTTAGAGCGCTCATAGCTCACGAGGACCTCGTCTCTCAAGTCGTTCCAGATCTCTTGGTAGATCCGGGAGAACTCGGGCTGGAAGCGGATCTCGGCGACGTTGCGCGGCCGCGGGAGATCGACGCGATAGACGCCTTTCACGGTCCCCGGTCCCGCGGTGATGACGACGACGCGGTCTGCGAGCGCGATGGCCTCCTCGAGATCGTGTGTCACGAAGACCACCGACGCGCGCGTCGTGGACCACAGCTGCAGGAGCTCGTTCTCCATCAGCGTGCGGGTCTGGACGTCGAGCGCGCTGAACGGCTCGTCCATGAGCAGGAAACGCGGCTCGTTGATGAGCGTCTGCGCGAGTGCGGCGCGTTTGCGCATGCCGCCGGAGAGCTGATGCGGGTAGTAACGCTCGAACCCCGCGAGGCCGACCCGCTTGATCCAGTCGCGCGCGCGCTCCTCGGCCTCGCGCCGCTCCATGCCGCGAAAACGCGGACCCGTCGCGACGTTGTCGAGCACGCTCTTCCACGGGAAGACCGCGTCGACCTGGAAGACGTAGCCGACATCACGCCCGACGCTCCGCACCGGCGCGCCGCCGACGAGCACCTCGCCCTCACTCGGTGGCTCGAGACCGGAGATCAGGGCGAGCGTCGTCGACTTGCCGCAGCCGGTCGGGCCGACGACCGCGCAGAACTCGCCCTCCTGCACCGCAAGATCGAGATCGCGTAGCGCCGTGTACGCCGTGCCCGACGGCGTCAGAAAACGTTTGGTGACATGCCGAAGCTCGATAGCCGGTGCCATCAGCCAGAGCGTGCGGCCGGTCAGGCAGTCCGGCTAGTCATTCGGTCCTTCCGGTCGTTCTGGTCATTTCGCTCCCGCTGCGCTCAGACCCACCTGAGCGCAACATGTGAGCGTGCGACCACGCCAGCTTGCGTCCCAGGTCCTCTTGCTCCAGGTGGCCGTGATCGCCGCGATCGTGCTCGCGAGCGCGCTGATCTCGTACTCGCTGGTGAGTCAGCAGGTGACCGAGGAGTACGAGAAGCGCTCGCTCGCCATCGGTCATTCGGTCGCGGCGATGCCCGACGTGATCGAAGCCTTCGCCGATCCGAAGCCGTCGGCCGTCATACAGCCGATCGCCGAAGCGATCCGCAAGAGCGAGGCGGCGTCGTTCGTGGTCGTCGCAAACGTCGATGGCATCCGCTACTCGCATCCGAACCCCGAGCAGATCGGCCAGCGTGTTTCGACCGACCCGTCGCCGGCGCTGCAGGGGCAGTCGTGGGTCGGGATCGAGGAGGGCACGCTCGGCAAATCCGTGCGAGCGAAGGTGCCGATCTTCGGCGCGCAGGGGGAGGTCATCGGGATCGTCTCGGTGGGTTTCCTGGAGGATCAGGTGAATGCGACGCTTCTCCAGTGGATGCCGGTGATGGGCGGCAACGTCGCCCTCGCTCTCGGTCTCGGGATCGCCGGCTCGTTCCTCCTCGCGCGACGCCTGAAGCGTCAGACCTTCGGCCTTCAGCCAAGCGATATCGCCGCGCTGCTCGAGCAACGCGAGTCGATGCTCCACGGCATCCGCGAAGGGGTCGTGGCGACGGACCGCGATGGCCGCATCACTCTCGTAAACGACGAAGCCCGCCGCCTGCTCGGCCTCGAAGGCACGGTCGAAGGACGAAAGATCGAAGAGTGCGTCCCCGCGGGTCGCATGCGCGACGTCCTCAAAGGAGACCGCGTCGGAAGCGATCAGATGCTCCTCGCGCGTGATCGCGTCCTCGTCGCGAACCGCATGCCCGCCGTGGTCCGTGGCGAGAGCGTCGGCGCCGTGGTCACGCTTCGCGACCGGACCGAGCTCGAAGGCGTCCTTCGCGAGCTCGACGGGGTTCGCAGCCTCGCGCACGCGCTGCGGGCGCAGGCGCACGAGTTCTCAAACAAGCTGCATACGGTCGCGGGCCTGATCGAGCTCGGCCGCGCCGACGAGGCGGTCCGCTTCATCGCGCGGACGGCACTCGTGCACCAGGAGCTCGTCGACCTCGTGCACGAGAAGATCGGCGACCCAGCGCTCGCGGCGCTTCTCCTCGCGAAGGCGGCGATCGCGAACGAGCGCGGCGTCGAGTTCCGGCTCGCCGGCGAAACGCGTCTCCCGGCGGACGCCGCGGATGCGCGAGACCTGGTCACGGTCGTCGGCAATCTCGTCGACAACGCGGTCGACGCGGTCGCGAACGCGCCCACGCCCGGATGGGTCGAGGTCGCGGTCCAAGCCGGACCGGAAGGCGTCGGGGTTCGCGTCCGCGACTCAGGGCCCGGAGTCGGCTCCGCGCTCGGCGACGAGATCTTCGAAGAAGGCTTCACCACGAAGGCTGGGACGTCGCACCAGGGCCTCGGTCTGGCGCTCGCCCGCCAGGTGGCGCAGCGGCGCGGCGGGTGGCTCCGCGTGAGCAACGAGGGCGGCGCGGTGTTCACGGCGCTCCTGCCCTCGGACGCGGTGGTCACGAGATGATCCGCGTCCTCATCGTCGAGGACGACTTCCGCGTCGCCGAGATCCATCGCGCATACGTGCAGCGGCTTGAGGGCTTTACCGTCGTGGCGGAGGCGCACAACGCGGTCGAGGCGATTCGCCTCACCGAGGAGAGCCGGCCGGACCTCGTGCTGTTGGACGTGTACCTGCCCGATCGCTCGGGCCTCGAAGTCCTTCGCGCGTTGCACGCGCCGGGTCGCCATCCCGTCGACGTCATCGCGATCACGGCAGACAAAGACGTCGAGACGCTGCGCGAGGCGCTTCAGGGCGGCGTCATCCACTACCTGGTCAAACCGTTCCAGTTCAGCGCCTTCCGCGAAAAGCTCGAGAGCTACGTCGCAGTGCGTGCACGGCTCGCTCAGGTCCAGGAGCTCGACCAGGACGAGGTCGACCGCATCTACGGTCTGTTGCGATCCGAGTCGAGCTCGTCGTTACCGAAGGGTCTTTCGCCGACGACGCTCGCGCTCGTCGTGAGGGCGGTGCGCGCCGCAGCGGAGGACGTCTCCGCCGTCGATATCGCTCGCGCCACAGGCATCAGCCGCGTCACGTCGCGCCGGTACCTCGACCATCTCGCGCGCTCTGGCGCGGTCGCCATCTCCATGCGCTACGGATCGTCCGGACGGCCCGAGCACCGCTATAGGTGGACGGCTCAAACGCGCGAGGCGACGACGACCCCGAGGCGCTGACCCTCGCGGCCTCGCGCACCGCATCCGCGAGCGAGGTCTATTCGGCGATAAGGTGGATGCGGTCCGGCCGAAGCGAGAGCGATACGGGGCCGTCCAAGGTCGCGCTCCCACCCGGGTCCGGCTGGTCGACGATCCACTCGCGATCGTCGACCTTCACCCAGTAGCGCATCGTGTCGCCCAAGAAGGCACGGCGGACGATCGTGCCGGAGAGCTCGATCCCCCGGCCGGCGGTCGGGTTCTCGGAGTCGCGACCGATCGCGAAGCTCTCGGGACGAAGGCAGAGCGTGACCTCCTGTCCCGCGGCGAGTGCGACGCCCGGCGGACGTCGCACCGACGCGCGTTGCGACCCGAGCGCGATCGTCACCTCATCGTCGGCGACATCCAGGATCTTCGCCGGAACGAGGTTTACGGAGCCGACGAAATCGGCGAGGAAGGCGGTACGCGGCCGGTAGTAGATGTCCCACGGCGCGCCGGCCTGCTCGACCTTACCCGCGTTCATCACGGCGATCCAGTCCGAGAGCGAGAGCGCTTCCTCCTGATCGTGCGTCACGTACACGAACGTCATGCCCAGACGGCGCTGCAGCACGCGCATCTCGACCCGCAGCTGCTCGCGCAGCTTCGCGTCGAGGTTCGAGAGCGGTTCGTCGAGCAGGAGGACCTGCGGCTGGATCACGAGCGCACGCGCGACGGCGACGCGCTGCTGCTGTCCTCCGGAGAGCTGGCTCGGCCAGCGATCGCCGAGGCCACCGAGCCCGACGAACGCGAGGGTTTCGTCAACGCGCCGGGTGCGATCGGCACCCGACACGTGCGCGACCTTCAGCCCGTACGCGACGTTGTCGCGCACGGTCATGTGGGGAAAGAGCGCGTAGTCCTGGAAGACCATGGCCGTGCCGCGGCGGTGCACCGGCAGGTTGTTGACGCGACGCCCGGCGATCTCGATGTCCCCTTCGTCCGGGTCGTAGAAGCCCGCGATCATCCGCAGGGTCGTCGTCTTGCCGCAGCCCGAGGGACCGAGCAGTGTCGCGAACGAGCCCTTCGGCACCTCGAAGGACACGTCGCTGACGGCGGTGACGCCGCCGAATCGCTTCGTCACGTGCGAGACGCGGACATGAGCGGTCTCAGCCACGGGCCGCTCCCAACGAGATCCGCCCGCGCGCCAGCGCCGCGAAGATCAGGAGCGCGATGATCGCCATGCCGATGTCGGAGACGGTGTATGCGGTCGCAGCGCCCCAGTTGAGGTCACCCACGAGCTGATAGATGCGGATCGTCGCGGTCGTCGTCGGCGCTGTGAAGAGGAAGATCACGAGCGAGAGTGTCGTGACGGAACGGACGAAGGTCGTGATGAATCCCACTCGCAACGATCCGCCGAGCATCGGGAGGACCACATCGCGGAACCCGCGAAGGCTGGACGCGCCGAGGCTTGTCGCGGCCTCATCGATCGAGCGATCGATCTGGCGAAGGCCCGCCACCGCCGCCTGATAACCCACCGGGATGTTCCAGAAGACGAAGGCGATGATGATGAGCAAGCCTCGATCGACGAAGTCGAGCCAGCGCTGGTTGAAGGCGAGGAGGTAGCCGAGCCCGAAGAAGATGCCCGGAATCGCGGCTGGCAGGATCAAGAGGAGGTCCAGCGCGCCTCGCCCCGGCCACTTCCCTCGCTGGACGAGCCAACCCGCGAACAGGGCGAATGGCGCGGAGAGGGCGGCCGCGACGCCGCTGAAGACGAGCGTGTTGCGAAGCGCGTCGCCGTTGGTTCCGCTCAAGACGTATTGGAAGTGCTCAGTGGTGAACTGGAGGTTGTTGGGGAAGCGCAGCGTCAGCGCGCTGACCACGAGGCTCCCGTAGACGAGAAGAATGATGCCGGCGAGCGCCAGGCACGCGAGGAAGCACGCCCGGCTCACCCCAGCGCTCACGGGCGGCCGCGGCATCGACGAGGCGCGGCCGGAGATCGTCACGAAGGAACGTCCGCCGTCGAGCCGGACCTTCGCAAGGTAGAGCCCGAGCGCAAGCAGCAGAAGGATGGTGCTCACCGCGGAAGCGCTCGTGTACTCACCGAAGCTCGAGATCAGGCTGTATGCCTCTGTGGGCAGCACATAGAACGAGCCGCCGATGAGCTGAGGGTTTCCGAAGTCCTCGAGGATGTAGATGGCTGTGGTGAGGATCGCGGCGCCGAGGCCGGGGCGCGAGAGCGGCAACGTCACGGTCCGGAAGACCCGCCACGAAGTGGCGCCCAGGTTGTGCGCCGCCTGCTCCATGCGGGGATCGCTGCGTGACAGGGCGTCGGCGATGAGCTGGTACGCGAACGGAAAGAACGCGATCGTTTGGACGCCCCAGACGCCGTTGAGCCCGTAGATGTTCGGCGACTGGCCGAAGATCCCGTAGGTGATGACCCCTCGCGCGCCGAAGAGGAGCGTGTACGCGGCGGCGACGACAAAGGGCGGCGAGAGGAGGGGCAGGATTCCGACCAGCCGGAAGAAGGGCTTCCAGCGCATGTTCGAGTAGACCATCGCGTACGCGTAGACGAATCCGAGCACGACCGCAGTGGTGGTCGAGAGAAGCGTGAGCTGGATCGAGTTGCGGAGGGGGCGAATCCAGGTGCCCTCCTGGAGGTACTGAACGTACCCGCCTGGCCCCGGCGTGAGGACGACCTGCAGCTGCGGGTACACGACGAACAGGAGCACCAGCGCCGCGACAGCCAGCAGCGCGAGCAGAAGTGCCGGCTCGCGCTGCAGGCTGCGCATCGTCTAATCCGTGATTGTTACTGCGGCGAGCCCGAAGGGGACTCGCCTAGCAGCAGACCGGAGGAACGCAAGTTCCGAGGACTACTGGATGCCTACTGCCGCTTGCCAGAGCTTCTGGATGCGGGTCTTGTTGTCGGTCGCCCACTGGCGGTCGTAGTTGACAAGGCTCACGGATGTGAGCGTCGGCGCGCCGGGCGCGGGCGCGACGTCCGTCCTCACGGACCCGCGGTTGCTGAGCTTGGTGTTGAGATCCCCGGCCTCCTTGGTGAGGACCCAGTCGACGAACGCCTGTGCTCCGAGAAGGTTCTTCGTTCCCTTCACGATGCTGACGGCGCCGACCTCGAAGCCGGTGTCCTTCGGGACGGTCAGGTCGATCCGGGTCGGATCCTTGGCCTTCTCGGTAAGGATGTCGTGGCTCCAGTTCGGGGCGCCCGCGGCCTCGCCGTTGGAGATCGATGTGATCACGCCCGGGGACGTCGGCCCGTACGAGAGGATGTTGGGATGGAGCTTCTTCATGAAGTCCATCGCCTTCGTCTCGTCCTTGCCGAACCGGAAGATCTGCGTTGCGATGAAGATGTATCCCCCGCCAGTCTTGATCGGGTCCGGAAGGATGAGCTTCTGCTTCCAGACCGGATCGAGCAGGTCGTCCCACGTCGCGGGCTTCTTGCCACCGATGTCGGCGTTCAGGCGGCTCGTGTTCGAAATAAAGCCGAAGATGCCCGTGTACCACCCGGTCCACAGGCCCGAGGCCTCCTTGAACTGGGCCGCCACGTCCTTGGCGTTCGGAGACTGGTAGGCCTCGAGAAGGCCCTGCTTGCCGAGCGGGTCGTGGAATTCGCTCGAGCCGCCCACGAAGATGTCCGCCTGGGGGTTGTTCTTCTCGGCCGTGATCTTCGTCTGGAGGTCCCCAGCGGCTGCGAGGGGCAGCGCGCTCACCTCGACGCCGGTCGCCTTCGTGAAGGCCGCGAAGAGCTGGTTGTTCGTGGACTCGTTCAGCGCCGAGTAGATCGAGATGCGGCCGGTGGCCTTTGGCGCCGTGCTGGCCGTCGCGCTCGGCGCGGCCGCTGGCGCGCCACCGCAGGCCACGACAAGAGCTGTCGCGCCGGCGAGCTTTAGGAACTTGCGTCGGTCGAGCTCTGGTGTCATCTACGTAACCCCTCCCACGTCTGCCTGGCGCCGATACTACGCTCGTGACCGTTCTACGGACCAAGACCGACACGCGCGACGATGCGGCCGAACGCAACCGCCAAACGATGCAACGACTCGTCACCGAGCTTCGCGAGCGCCTTGCGAAGGCGCGCCTGGGCGGACCGGAGCGCGCCCGCGAGCGTCACACAAAGGCCGGGAAGCTCCTGCCACGCGAGCGCGTCGAGCGCCTTCTCGACCCGGGCACGGCGTTCCTCGAGCTCTCTCCCCTCGCGGCGTACGGCATGTACGACGACGAGGCGCCCGGCGCCGGCATGATCACCGGGATCGGCCGCGTCAGCGGCAATTCATGCGTGATCGTTGCGAACGACGCGACGGTCAAGGGCGGCTCGTACTACCCGCTCACGGTGAAGAAGCATCTGCGCGCACAGGAGATCGCCCTCGAGAACCGGCTTCCCTGCCTCTACCTGGTCGACTCGGGCGGCGCGTTCCTGCCGCGTCAGGACGAGGTCTTTCCCGACCGCGAGCACTTCGGGCGGATCTTCTACCACCAGGCGCGCCTCTCCTCCATGGCGATTCCGCAGATCGCGCTCGTCATGGGCTCGTCCACCGCGGGCGGCGCGTACGTACCGGCGATGAGCGACGAGACCGTGATCGTGAAGGGTCAGGGCACGATCTTCATCGGCGGGCCGCCTCTCGTGAAGGCCGCTACCGGCGTCGACGTTTCCGCGGAGGACCTCGGCGGGGCGGACGTGCACACGCGCATCTCCGGCGTCGCGGACCACCTCGCACTCGACGATCCTCACGCCATCGCGATCGCGCGCGAGATCGTCGCGCAGCTCGAGCGGCCCACTTACTGGGGGTCGAGCGTCGACGACACGGTCGCGCCCGAGCCTCCGGCACACGATCCGAGCGATCTGTACGCGCTCATACCGGAGGACATCCGAACGCAGTACGACGTGCGCGAGGTCATCGCGCGGGTCGTCGACGGATCGCGCTTTCACGAGTTCAAGGCACTCTACGGAACGACCATCGTGTGCGGCTTCGCGCGCATCGAAGGCTTCCGCGTGGGAATCGTCGCGAACAACGGCGTCTTGTTCAGCGAATCCGCGCTCAAGGCCGCCCACTTCATCCAGCTGTGCAACCAGCGGCGCGTGCCGCTCGTCTTCTTGCAGAACATCTCGGGATTCATGGTCGGCCAGGAGTACGAAGCCGGCGGCATCGCGAAGGACGGCGCGAAGATGGTCACCGCCGTTGCGTGCAGCACCGTGCCGAAATTCACGGTGATCATCGGCGGCAGCTTTGGCGCGGGGAACTACGGGATGAACGGGCGCGCCTACGGGCCGAGGCAGCTCTGGATGTGGCCGAACGCGCGCATCAGCGTCATGGGCGGCGAGCAGGCCGCGACCGTGCTCTCAGTGGTCGGCACGTTCAAGGACGACGCAGAGAAGGATGCTTTCCGCGCGCGCATCCGCGAGCAGTACGAAACGCAGGGATCGCCCTACTACTCGACGGCGCGCCTTTGGGACGACGGAATCATCGATCCCCTGGACACGCGTACGGTGCTGGCCCTCGGGCTCGCAGCCGCGAGACACGCGCCGATCGAGGACGTGCGCTACGGCGTCTTCCGGATGTAGGGCAGCAGCTCGTCGAGCTTCGCGAGCAGCACGTCGACGTCGAATGGCTTCCCGAGGACCGCGTTCGCGCCGAGCATGTCGGCCTCGGCCACGGCGTCCGCGTGCGCGGTGACGACGAGGACCGGTGAATCGGTAAAGCGCGCTCGGAGCGAGCTGATCCAGTCGAGCGCCGACTCACGTAGATAAGCCTTCAAGGGAACGAGATCGGTGATGACGATGTCGGCGTTTGTGTCGGGCGGGATCTCATGCAGACCTGGAGCGACGACCGTCTCATAGCCCGCATCCGTGAGGACCGTTTGAAGAAGATCGAGGATGACCTGATCGTCGTCGAGGACCAGGATCGTTGTCATTCGTCGCCTTCATATCGGATGACGTAACAAATTCGCAACTTGCGCCGCCGCTCAAGCGCGTATGTCCGGGTAACAGGCATGTGGGATGCATACGGGACATGCGAGAAACAGGTTTGGTTGAGGTCCGAGCAATGGAGCCAACGACTCCCCAGGCCATAGACCCCGCCGCGGTCGCGAGCGCGGAGCGACAGACGTTGTCGCCGATGTCCGAGCGTCGGATGCGGCGGCTTCTGGACGTGCTCTGCGACGGGACCCGCGTCAAGATCGTGCGCGCCCTCCGCGATAACCAGCTCGCTGCGAGCGACCTCGCGCGCGTCCTCGGCCGGAGCCGATCCGCCACAAGTCAGCACCTCCGCGTACTGCGAGAGGCTGAGGTCGTCCAGCCGTCGCGCAACGGGAACGTCGTGCGTTACAAGCTGGCCTCCGACATCAACGCCGAGATCCTGAAGGACATCGGGCGCGCATTCGATCGTCTGGAGCCGGGCACCGCCGCGTAGCGCGTTTCTCCTACGGCAGGTCGTCCGGCAGATCGACGTCGTGGCGCCAGAGACCCTTCGGATCGGCGCCGCTCCAGACATCCGGACCGAGGGCGTCCGGCTCGAGACCTTCGACGAGCGCGCGAAGCCTGCGCTCGCCGCCTTCCAGAAGGGTCCGCACGAGGGTCAGAGCGGGCGCGACTTTGAGCACCGCCGGCAGAGGGCGCGGGCCTTCGGCGTCGCGGAGGACGATCGCGTTTCCGCTGGCGCCCGTCGCGCGGTCGGCCATGAGCGAGAGCAGTTCGGAGCGCACGCCGGGCATATCCGCGGCCACAAGCACCGCATATTCGCGACGGACGTGGTCGAGCCCGACCCGCGAGCCGGCCAATGGGCCTTCGTATGCGCTCTGGTCGCGCGCGAACGAGACACGGTCCGCACCGTCCGGAAGCGGCGGCTCCGGTCCGTGCGGCGAGAGGACGATCACGACGTCGTCGCAGGAATCGAGGAGCGCGCGGAGCGGCCGGTGGAAAAGCGGTGCGCCCTCGAGCGGCTCGACGATCTTCGGGCGCCCGAAGCGCCGGGACGCGCCACCCGCGAGCAGGATCCCGGAGGGGAGGCTCACTCCCGCGAGATCTCGACCACCGCGTTGTAGTCGGGGACGCCCGAGACGGGATCACGCCGCCCCGCGGTGATGAGGACGTTCGCCTCCGGCCAGAACATCTGCACGTTCCCGGCGCGGATCGGCGCCACGTGCGCGCGCGCCCGCAGCGTGGCGCCGCCTTCGGCGCGAACGACGAGCGGCTCGCCCTCGGAAACATCGAGAGCCCGCGCGTCTTCGGGCGAGAGGAACAGCGCGTCTCGCGTCGCGCCGGTGAGTGGATCGCGATCCCGCCAGACCATGGAGTTGAACTGCTTTCCGCGCCGCGTCGACAGGTGGTAACGGCCCGCCGGCA
>JALYLL010000231.1 GCA_030774255.1 Chloroflexota bacterium
GTGGGACAAAAGGGAGCTGGACCTCCACGTGGGTGCCGACGCGCTTTCCATTCTCCCAGCTGATCCCATCGTGGACCGCCGACACGCCGACCGGCAGCTGGATCGAGATCGAGATCCAGGCGCGCACTGCGGCGGGTCGCGAGACGCGCTGGTGGCGTATGGGCATCTGGGCGTACGGCGACGAGACGATCCGCAGGACGTCCATAAACGGCCAGAGCGACACGGATGGGGTCGTCGAGACGGACACGTTCAAGACGCGTGCGGAGAAGATGACCGCGTATCGCGCTCGCGTGACGCTCTCGCGAACCACCCCAACTGGCCTGTCGCCAGTCCTGCGCCGCATCTCTGCGGTCGTCTCGGATACGCGCAGCTATACCCCGCGCTACCCGAGCCCGCGCTACACCGACCGCGCGACGGAGCTCTCCGTCCCGCGCTACTCGCAGGAGATCCACGCGGGGGAATTCCCTGAGTACGACGGCGGCGGCGAAGCCTGGTGCAGCCCCACGTCGACCGAGATGGTCGTCGAGTACTGGAACAAGCGGCCGACGTCCGACGAGCTCGCCTGGGTCGGTTCCCACGCCGATCCGCAGGTCGATTACGCGGCACGCTTCACGTACGACGCTGCGTACGGCGGGACCGGCAACTGGCCGTTCAACGCGGCGTACGCGTCACGGTTCGGCCTTTCGGCGCGCGTGCTCCAGCTTGGATCGCTGAACGACGCGGAGCGGTACATCCTTGCGGGGGTCCCGCTCGTCGCCTCGATCTCGCACGCGCCGGGGGCGCTGCCGGGGTTCCTCAACAACGACGGAACGAACGGGCATCTGCTCGTGATCACCGGCTTCACCGGTTCGGGCGACGTCATCGCGAACGACCCGGCCGCGACCAGCGACGCTACCGTGCGACGCGTTTATGGACGCGAGGCCTTCGAGCGCGCGTGGATCGGCGGCTCGGGCGGCGTCGTCTACTTCATCGCGATGCCGAGCATCATCGTTCCTTAGAGGTACGGCGTCGGGTCGAGATCGCGTGCGCCCGGTACGCTCTGAAGAGACACGACGATCTGGTACGGGGCGCTCGGGTTGTAGAACGCCGTCCACGAGGAGCGGCCCGGCGCGACAAGCCGGAACAGCGGATCGCCCGCGCTGATCGGCGTTCCGTCGCGAGCCAGGACCTCCGTGACCGAACCGAGGATGCCGGGGCGGTACGTGATCTTCCGGTCGGCGGCGATGACCGAGATGTACGGATAGAAAGGGAGCGTCGGAACGCTCGACCCGACCCGTACCTCGCTGTCGATGAGCTGATAGGTGCGCACCTCCACCGTGCCAGAGAACGGCGCGACGAACGTGCGACGGACCTCGGGCACGACGATCCCGACGTAGGTGTGCCCGAGGAACGGGAATGAGGTCAGCGCGAGCGGCGCCTCCGTACGGGCGGCTGTTGCGATGGGGGAGGGCTGGAGGCTCGGGGTCGCCGTCGGAGACGGGTTGGGGGCCGCGATATCGCTCAGCACCGCGGGCGAGATCGTCGGCGGCACGCTGGGCTGTGACAGAGACGGAATCGCGATCCCGAGATCGCGGATGAGGATGAGCCGTCCAACTCCAAGGAGCACCACCGCGGTGAGGGCGCTGGCCAATCCGACCGCGCCGATCCGCAGCAGCGCGTGTCTCACGACGATATCTAACGACGTCGCGAAGACTTCGAAACGGGTCGCGGGCCGCATATCCTGCGCCTCACGATGAGAAGAGGATTGGCGACCGCGGGCCTGATCGCGATCTTGGTCGCACTGCTTGGCGGTGCCGCCGGTGCGGCAACAGCGGTGACGGCGAGAGAGCAGCTACGCGGGCATCTCCCCGAGCTCGGAGAGCGCCCGACGATGCGTGTCTTTGTGACCCAGACCGAGTACGACGCGTACCGCAACAGCCTCGGGGACGCGAACGTGTTTCCGGCGGCGAGCTCCCTCTTCATGACCTTCGAGAAGGACATCCTTGCCCTCTACACACGCGGCAACGACACCGGTGGGCGCTGCATCGGGACACAGATCGTCGCCGGGTTCTCGGGCGACACGCTCTCCGCGACCGCGTCGTGGCAGGCCGGCACGTGCGGAGCGCCGAGCTCCGCCCACTATCCGTTCGTCCTCGTGTCTTTCTCGCGCACCGCCGCCGACGGGACCGCGTGGCTCCCGAGCGCGAAGTCGGTCTGTCTCACCGTCGAGACGCCGGACACGAACGCCTGCGCGACGCTCACGGGTGCTTCACCGTCGCCGAGCGCGACCGCGACGACACCTCCGCCGACGGCGACGTCGAGCCCAGCGCCGTCAGCGACGGTGGCACCGACCGCGACGCGGTCACTCACCCCGAGCCAGACGGTCGCCGCCGCATCGCCAACGACGGCAGCGACGCCAACGGCGGTCGCCAGCGCGAGCCGCTCACCGGTCGCGGCCGCGAGCCCGCCGGCGACCGCCTCCGACAGCGGCACGAACTTCCTGCTCTACGCAATGCTGATCGCCATCGCCTTCCTCGTGCTGCTCTCGCTCTTCCTCTCGCGTGGCGGCCGGCGCCGCTAGGCCTTACGAACCTCCACGAGCCACGCGATGAGCAGAGGGACCGTCTCGACGAGGTTGTAGAGGAAGTGCAGGTCCGGCCGCGCGACCGGAAGACCGCCGAAGAGCAAACCGCCTGACGACAGCAGGCCAGGCGTTCCCGAGACGCCGGTCTGTATGTACGTCGCGATCATCACCGAGTGCTCGACGAAGTGCCATGCCGCGAGCGGCGTGACCGCGAGGAGCCACGGGTTCGCCCGAAACTCCGGGATGGGGAGGAGCGCGAGGAGCGTGATAAGGACGAGCGCGTTCCAGATGAAGTGGACCCACTCGATGTTGAGCTGGCCGACGATCCCCTGGGCGTTCGCGCCGCCCAGGTGCAGGACGTGGATTTGGACCATCTGCGCGACGTGCTCGAAGAGGTGCGCGGTCTGGCTGACTGCGAGGAAGCCGAGGAGGGCGATCCACGGCGTCGCGACGAGCCGGTCGGCGTACGCCGCCGGGCGCCCAGCCATCGCTAGTCGACGACTCCGGCGAACCGCCGGACGAGCTCGATGTAATCATCCGACAGCCGCCGCACCTCGCGGACCGCGTCGGCCATCGTGGCCGTCTCGATGCGGCCCGCCCGCTGCACCGGCAGAACTCCGGACTTGCCCGAATCTACGAGATCGATCGCCGCATTGCCAAAGCGCGTCGCGCGAAGCCGGTCTATGGCTGTGGGCGAGCCGCCGCGCTGCAGATGGCCGAGAACGACCTGGCGCGCCTCGATCCCAGTTCGCTGTTCGATGTATCGCGCCAGGACCGCGCCGATGGCGCGCTGATCGAGACGAACGTGACCAAAGGCATCGCGGTCCAGGGCCGTCTGCGCCTCGAGGCCTTCGATCTCGACGGCCTCGGAGACGACGACGAGGATGTCGGGATCGCCGATCGCGCGGCGGCGCTTCATCGTCCGGATGATGTCCTCGCCCGAGACCGGGATCTCGGGAATGATGATCAGATCCGCGCCGCCGGCCAGGCCGCCAAAGGCGGCGACCCATCCGGTGTCGCGGCCCATCGCCTCGACCACGACTACCCGATGGTGCGCGCTCGCGGTGGTCCGCAGCCGATCGAGAGCGTCCGCGACGACGGTGATTGCCGTGTCGAAGCCGATGCAGAACTCGGTCTCTGACAGGTCGTTGTCAACGGTCTTGGGGACACCAACGACTCGCACGCCCTGCGTGTCCAGCCACTGGGCAACGCCCAGCGTGTCGTTTCCACCGATCGCGACGAGAGCATCGAGTCGCCAACGCTGAATACTTTCGAGCACGGCTCGGCGCGACTTCTCGTCCTTGCGGGGATCGGTCCGCGACGTCCCCAGCATCGTCCCGCCGTCTCCCAAGATGCCCGCGACGTCCCGAGCCACGAGCGGACGTGGCTCGCCCTCTCCGAGCAGTCCGGCCCAACCGTCGGCGATCCCGACGACCTCGTGACGGAGGGCTGTCGCGCGGAGGACCACCGCGCGGATCGCCGCGTTCAGCCCGGGGGCGTCGCCGCCGCCGGTGAGGACTCCGATGCGCAACGCTAGATGCGAAGCCTCATTCGTCGGAAGACTAGGGCTTCGTGTCCTTCTTTTGTCGCTCGAGGGCACGCTCGAGCTCTTCCGGGCTGATAGCCCGCATGATCGCGAGCACCTCGCCCAGCCTGCGCGGATGACCGCGCGCTTCGTAGAACCGCTGCCGCTCGAGCGCCTCAGCAAGCTGCTCGTGACTGAGGATCCCTTCATCGATGAGGTACTGGCCCAGGGTCTGAACGGCCGGCGGCTCGCCAAGGATCCCGCGAAGCGTGTTGATGAGGTCGATCGGGCCGAACGGCTTGATGAGGTAATGCGACGCGCCCGCGGCGAGGCCCGCCTTCCGGTCCGCCGAGCTGTCGCGGGCCGTCAGCATCACGACGGGGATCGCCGTGGTCGCCGGGTCGTCTTTGAGGAGCTTGCAGACGTCGAACCCCGTAGGCCCGTTGTCGTCATCGAAATTCACATCCAGCAGCACCGCGCGCGGCGGGTCGCGGTGAGCGAGGTCGACCGTCTGGTCCGGGGTTGCGGCTTCCGCGATGGTCCATCCCTGCGTGGACAGGGTGATGCGGACCATGTCGCGTATGAACCGTTGATCGTCCGCAACCAGGATGTCGGTCACCGCACCTCGCAGCGCCAGCGAGCCTACGTGAGGCGAGCGCGGCTTTACAGTCCTCGAGGCCCCGACCTAAACTCGTTCGCAACAACTTCATACGCGTTGCCGGCCAGAGGTGCGGTCACAAGCAGTAGTCCCGCGGAGGAACGAGCTTCCGCCATATGCGGGGCGAACGGTGCGACCGCCGAAGTCAGGGGTCCGTCTCGGGACCTCGGGCTGGTCCGCTTTCCGGAAGGAGACGGACTGTCGCGACGGAGGAAACTCCGCCACGAAGCGCTGCCGTGTGACCAAGCTCTCACGAGTAGCTCGGTGGCACGTCGCGCACCGGGCTTTTTTATGTGAAAAGCTCGGTGGCCGGTCCATCCGCCGTGTAGGACGCTGCTAACGCAGCGTCCGAAGAGGGGTCGCAGGGGATACCTCCCCTGCGAGAAGAAGGAGGAACGGTGCCGATCGAGCGATTCGCGATCATCGACTCCACGCTGCGCGAAGGGGAGCAGTTCTCGAACGCGCACTTCACGACGGCGGACAAGATTGCCATCGCGAAGCTGCTCGATTCGTTCGGCGTCGAGTACATCGAGCTCACTTCGCCCGTGGCGTCTCCCCAGTCGTTCGAGGATTGCAAGACGATCGCCGCACTCCCCTTGAAGGCGAAGGTGCTGACCCACGTGCGCTGCCACATGGACGACGCGCGCGTGGCCGTGCAGACATGCGTCGACGGCATCGACGTGCTGTTCGGGACTTCCTCCATTCTGCGCGAGTTCAGCCACGGGAAGAGCGTCGACGAGATCATCGCGGACGCCTGCGAGGTGATCGCGTTCATCCGCGATCACGGCAAAGAGGTCCGCTTCTCGAGCGAGGACAGCTTCCGTTCCACCGAGGGCGATCTTCTCAAGGTGTACACGGCGGTCGATCGGATGGGCGTGAACCGCGTCGGCGTCGCGGACACGGTCGGCATCGCGACGCCGCGTCAGTGCTACGCGCTCGCCGTCGAGCTGCGTCACCACGTGCATTGCGACATCGAGTTCCACGGGCACAACGACACCGGATGCGCCATCGCGAACAGCTACGCGATCCTCGAGGGCGGCGCCACTCATATCGACACGAGCGTGCTCGGCATCGGTGAGCGCAACGGCATCACGCCGCTGGGCGGTTTCGTCGCGCGGATGTACGCCGACGACCCCGCGGCGATCCGCAAGAAGTACGACCTCCCCAAGCTGCGCGACCTCGACGAGCTCATCGCCTCGCTCGTCGGGATCGAGATCCCCTACAACAACTTCGTGACCGGCAAGTACGCCTTCCACCACAAGGCCGGCATGCACACGAAGGCCATCTACCTCAACCCGAACAGTTACGAGATCCTGGACCCCGCCGACTTTGGCCTCGAGCGAACGATCAATGTCGCGCACCGCCTTACCGGAAAGCACGCGATCGACCATCGCGCCAAGGAGCTTGGGCTGGAGTTCGGCGAGGACGAGCTCAAAGAGATCACGCGCCGCATCAAGACCCTCGCCGACTCGGGGCCACTCTCGATGGACCAGCTGGATTCCCTGTTGAGGGAGTGGGTCGTTGCCTAAGACCCTCGCCGAAAAGATCCTCTCGCGGGTCGCCGGGCGCGACGCCAGGGCCGGCGATCTCGTCATCACGCCGGTGTCGCGCGTCATGGTCCACGACTCCGTGATCGACGCGGTCATCGCGGGCCTTCGCGACCTCGGGAAAGAGCGCGTCTGGGACACGTCGAAGGTCGCGGTGTTCGTCGACCACGCTGCCCCGGCGCCGACGCCGGTTGTCGCCGATTCGCATCGCGTCCTCCGCGAGTGGGTGAGAACGCAGGAGATCGCGACCTTCTACGACGCCGGCGAGGGCGTCTGTCACCAGATCATGGTCGAGGAGGGCTACTGCGAGCCCGGGACCGTGATCGTCGGCAGCGACTCGCACGCGAACTCGTACGGGGCGGTCGGTGCGTTCGGCGCCGGCATGGGAGCGACCGACATCGCGGTCGCGCTCGCCCTCGGCCGCACCTGGCTTCGGGTGCCCGAGTCGATCAAGGTCACCTTCACCGGCCGCCCGCGCAAGGGCGTGACCATGAAGGACGCGATCATGCGCGTCGTTCGCGAGATCGGGACGGACGGCGCCCGCTATGCCTGCGTCGAGTTTCACGGCGCGGGCTCGCTTCCGCAGGGCGATCGCATCACCCTTGCTGGAATGACCACCGAGATGGGTGCGAAGGCCGGGATCGTCGTGGCCACACCCGAGGCGCCGGACTGGCTCTTCCCCGATCGCGGCGCCGCCTACGCGAACGAGGTGACCGTCGACCTCTCCACCCTCGAGCCTCAGATCGCCGTGCCGCCGCGTGTCGATCAAGTGGTGGACATATCCCTGGCCGTCGGCCAGCCCGTCGACGTGGTCTTCCTCGGCTCGTGCACCAACGGCCGCCTCGTGGACATGCGTCAGGTGGCGACGGTGCTGCGCGGGCGCCGGATCTCGTCGGAGGTGCGGCTCGAGGTGGTGCCGTCATCGCGGCGGCAGCTCGAGGACGCTATGGCCGACGGCACGCTGCTCGCGCTGTCCGCGGCAGGGGCGGTCATCGGCAGCTCCGGATGCGGGCCGTGCCTGGGTCGCACCGGCGGTGTGCTGGCGGGGCAGGAGATCTGCCTCTCGACCGCGAACCGGAACTACCGCGG
The DNA here is from genome assembly GCA_030774255.1 of Chloroflexota bacterium. GTDB lineage: Bacteria > Chloroflexota > Limnocylindria > P2-11E > P2-11E > 3-1-20CM-2-70-9. The sequence goes on from JALYLL010000231.1 coordinate 7,383, forward strand.
ACGGATGGGCTCCCCCGACGCGTCGATCTTCATCGGCTCGCCGTACGTTGCGGCGGTCGCGGCTCTCACGGGTGTGATCGACGATCCGCGCCCCTACCTCGAGGCGAGCGACGCCGAGTTTGACGATCTCGTCGCGCGGCGGCGCGCCGAGCGGACTGGCCGCGGGGCGGCTTCCGTCCGCTCGGGCGATCGCTCGCGCGAGCTCATGGTCTCTGCGGCGCGGGTCGGCGTGGCCGCGGAGATCGACGATTGAACAAGCGAGGAGCGGCTTTGCAGCGACGAGCGAGTCAACCAGCCTTGAGCGTGTCTCGCGGCGAAAGCCGCGAGATTGGGAGAGACGATTGATGGCCAGAGCCTGGGTCTTCGGCGACGACCTCGACACGGACCAGATGGTCCCGGGGCGCTATGCGCCATTCATGGTCGGACAGGACAAGTTCCACACGTACGCCTTTTGTGACGCGCGACCCGGATTCGCGAAAGAGGTGCGGCCCGGTGACGTGCTCGTCGGCGGTGAGAATTTCGGATGCGGAAGCTCGCGCGAGTACGCGGTCGCGGCGCTCAAGAAGCACGGCATCGGCGGGATCGTCGCGAAGAGCTTTGCGCGGATCTTCTTCCGCAACTGCATCAACCTCGGGATTCCCGTCCTCGAATCGGCGGACGCGCTCACCGTGGTGCACGATGGCGACGACGTGACGCTAGATCTCGCTGCGGGCCTGCTGCGCGCCCCGGCCGGAGAGGCGCAACTTCGCCCGCTCGCGCCGTTCGCCCAGGAGATACTCGCGGCAGGCGGAGTTGTCGCCTACTTGCGCGAGCATGGAGACTTTCCTCCGATCGCATGAGCAGCCAGCCCATCGAGATCGTCCAGCTCGCCCCGCAGCGCGCCGTCACCGTCCGGCGGACGGTCCCGCAGGCTGGTTTGGGTGCGTTCTTCATGGAGATATTCCCGAAGCTTCGAGGAGCGATCCGCGCGCAGGGCGCCACGCCCGCCGGTCCCCGGTTCGCGCGCTACTACAACGGCGATCCCACCGCCTTCGACACGGAGGCGGGCATCCCGTTCACGGGCTCGTTCATGCTCACCGGCGACGAGTTCCGTGTCACGAAACTGCCGGCAGGTCGTGCCGCGAAGACCACGCATATCGGGCCGTACCACACCCTTTCGCAGGAGTACCGGCGGCTGGAGAAATGGCTGGCGGAGGAGGGACTCCGCGCCGGCGAGGGACCGTGGGAGTCGTACCTAGACGACGAGACCAAGATGCCGGAGAAGCATCTGCGCACCGAGGTGTACTGGCCGCTCGTGCGCTGAGCTATTCGAGCTCGATCGCCACCGGGAGCGAGTTTCTCGCCCAGCTCGAAAGACGCTTTCCCTCTCGCCAACCCTGGTACTTCCCATCGAGCAGCTGACGGGCGAGCTCGTCTTCTTTCGTTCCCGCGCGAATGACACGTGCCGTCGCGGTCGCGGCTTGCGTTCCGATACGTAGCCGAACGCGCGGTGTCTTTCTCAGGTTTCGAACCCAGTCCGCGCCGGCGCCTCCGCCGGAAAGCATGTAGACGCGGCCGTCGTGCAGTACGAACCAGATCTCGATCGTGTGCTCACTGCCGGTACGGCGGCCGGTCGTCGTGAGGTGCGCAAAATCCTTGTCCGCGAGACGCTCGAACATCTCTCCACAAGAACGAACGAGGTCGACGTTGGATTCCCCGGCGGGGCAGACTCCGGCCCGTGAGCGTGATCAGAGAGCCCTCCGTGCGATCCGCTGACCGGCGTGCCGCCCTCATCGCCTGGACCGCGATGCTGCTTGGGAGCATCCTGCCGCGAGTCCTCTGGATCGTGCTCGCGCATGAGGACGCCCCTCCTCTCCTCCTGGTCGCTCAGCTAGTCGCTCTCATCGGGCTGAGCCGGCTGAGAGCGGCTCGCTCGGTGCAGGGATATGTGCTCCTTCTCACCGGAATGGTCGCCGGCGACGATGCCTACCAGCTCGTGCGCACCACGCCGGCGTGGCAGGCCTGGTGGGCTCAGTTGAGCGCGCACGAGCGACTTTTCGTCGATCCGTTCTTCGAGCTTCTGCCGAGCGCGGGCGTTGCACTCACGCTGGTCGGAAGCCGACTGACCCAGGCCGACCTATCACTTACGGTGGGCGACCTCTCGCGGCGGTTGCGCATTGGTCCGCTGGCTCCGACGTGGTGGGTCGCGACGCCGATCGTCGCGCTCATCCTCGCCGGCCCGCTCGTCGCGCAGCTCTCGTTCACCGTCGGGCCCGACCCATCTGCGCTCCCGCGTGTCGTCCCACTTGTGCCAGCGGCGCTGCTCTTCTCCGCGCTCAACGCCTTCCTCGAGGAATTCCGATTTCGCGCGGCACCGCTCGCCCGTCTCATACCGGCTCTTGGCGCGGGCCAGGCGCTCCTCGTCACCTCGATCCTCTTCGGCATCGCCCACTACTACGGGCACCCCTCAGGGCTCTCTGGAATCCTGCTCGCCTCCCTGGGCGGTTGGCTCCTCGGCCTCAGCATGCTTGGGACGAGAGGAATCGCTGCCCCTGGCTCATCCACGGCCTGCAGGACGTGCTCATCTTCGCCGCGGTTGTGATGGCGGAAACCTAGCGAGATGCCGAGTCAGGTTTGTAGGGTCTCCCGCATCCACTCCGCGATCGTCTCGGTCATCCTCGCGCGGGGGCCGGCGGGCGCGAAATCGTGATCGCCGCCTTCGATCGTGACGATCCGGTTCGGTACGCGCGCCTGCGAGAGCACGGCCGTGTAGCGCTCGGCGTTGTCGAACGGCACCTGGCTGTCGCGCGATCCCCACACCAGGAGCACTCGGGCCCGCGTACGGGAGAGCTCGGCCAACGGCTTCCACTTCGCGTCATCGCCGACCTGCGCCGGCGCGGCCGCGAGCACCGCGGCGCGAATGCGCGAGTCGCGTCCCGCGACCAGAGCCGCGACCGTGCCGCCGAACGAGAAGCCCACCACACCGAGGCGCTCGGGGACGTCGGGATGGGCCTTGAGGACGCGGATCGCGCCCGCCGCGTCCGCGAGCCCACTCGCGAGCGTCATTCGTGGCGGCCGATGGTCGCGATACGCGAAACGGAGCGCGGCGACGCCCGCGCTTGCGAGCGCCTCGCATGTGGCGACGATGTGCGGTTGGTCCGGATCGCCGCCGAAGCCGTGCAGCACTGCAGCGCCGCCGACGGCGCTCGTATCCGGCAGGTGCAGGATTCCGTCGAGCTCGGTGTCCTCGACGCGGATACCGACGCGCTGCGCCGGGCTCACTCCTCGGTCGGTGCGGCCGCCTTGGCCGGAAGTTCCGGAACGGCGAGAAGCTCGAACACCTTCCGCCGGTCTTCGATCGGCGTGCGCGAGCTGATGAGCTCGAGCACTTTCTTGCGACCTCTCATCTTCCCGACGAGGATCGCGCCGACGAGCTTGTCCTGGAGGAAGAAAAGCCGCTTGTAGTTGCGAGGCTCGTACTCGACCTCCACGACCGCCTCGGCATCCGGTTCCTCCTCGGTCGTCACGCCCATGACCGAAATGTTCGAGTTGAACATCCCGGACGCGTAGGTGGGCACTTCGACGTACGGCTCCTTGGCGCCGAGCATGTTCTTCGCGACGTGGCGCCCGTGGTTGAGTGAGTTATCCCACGTGCCCATGCGGTGATGGCGCTGGGAGACGACGTCGTAGAACTCGGCGACGTCGCCCCCGGCCCAGACGTCGG
>JALYLL010000232.1 GCA_030774255.1 Chloroflexota bacterium
AGGGGCGCGTCGTCATCCCGGCCCACCTACGGGAGTACGCGTCGCTCGAAGGCGAAGCCGTCGTCATCGGAAACCTCGATCACCTCGAGGTCTGGCAGCCCGGACGCTGGCGCGCTGAGCTCGCGAATGTCCAGACCAAAGTCGAGCCCGATCTCCGGGACCTCGGGATCTAGTGATGAGACGCGGAGGGTTCATGAGCCGGTACTCGTGGCCGAAGTCCTCGCCCAGCTTGATCCGCACGCAGGCGGCCACTATCTGGACGGCACAGTCGGTGGGGGAGGGCACGCCGCCGCCATCCTCGACGCAAGCGCGCCCGACGGAAAGCTCCTTGGACTCGACCGCGACCCCGCAGCGCTCGTCATCGCCGCGCGAGACCTCGCGCGCTTCGGCGATCGCGCCGTCCTCGCACGAGGGAACTTCGCGGTTCTCGACGACCTGGCCGGCGAGCACGGCTTCGCTCCGGTCGACGGCGTCCTCCTTGACCTCGGCCTCTCGTCCATCCAGCTGGCCGACGATAAGCGGGGCTTCAGCTTCCGCTCCACAGGCCCCTTGGACATGCGTGCCGATCCGGATCTTCGCGAGACGGCGGCCGACGTCGTGAACAGCTGGGCTGAGAAGGACCTTCGACGCGTCTTCGCCGAGTACGGCGAGGAGCCGGAGGCGGCGCGCGTCGCGGGAGCGATCGTCCGTCGCCGCGTCAAAACGCCGTTCGAAGTGGCTGACGATCTCGGCCGTTTCGTCGCCGGCGTGAAGACGCGGAGGCCTCGCGGCATCGATCCCGCGACGCGCGTCTTCCAGGCTCTCCGGACCGCGGTCAATGACGAGCTCGCGAATCTCGAGCAGGCACTCGTCGCGGCCATGCGCGTGCTCCGCCCCGGTGGGCGGATCGTGGTGATCTCGTTCCACTCGCTCGAGGATCGGATCGTCAAACAATTCTTCGCGCGTGAATCGCGCGACTGCATCTGTCCTCCCCACCTCCCCACCTGCGTCTGCGGGCACCGCGCGGGCTTGCGTGTCGTTACCCGGCGGCCGTTACGTGCGGCCACTACGGAGGTAGACCGCAACCCGCGCGCCCGCAGCGCAGCTCTCCGCGCCGCCGAGCGTCTGCCTTGACGTTCGCGCAGGCCGTGCGCGCGCCGCAAGCGCGGCGCGTGCAGCACCGTCTCCATCGCCAGGCCGTCCCGCACCATCGGGCGGCGTCGCGTCACGCCGCAACGCGCATTCACGCTTCGAGCTGGGAGATTCGCTCGTTCCTGCTCGCAAGCGGAGTGATCGTCTCGTGCTTTCTTCTGGTCCTGCTTTATCTCGCGCAGGCCACGGCCGTCTCGGCCGCGGGTTACGAAGCCCAGCGCCTCGCGGCGCAACGCGACGAGATTCGCCGGCAGAACGCGCTCCTCAGCATCGAGAGCGCCCGCCTCGATTCGCCCGCGCGCGTGGAAACGGAAGCGCAGCGCCTCGGGCTCGTCCGCGCCGCGACGATCCGCGTCGTCGTAACGGAGGCCGCCGCAGCGACGCGATAACAAAGCGGCGGGGTTGTCGGCGGGGAGCGGGCACCCTCGAGGATCGGCGGAGGTGAAGGATGACTGCGAGGATCTCGCACACGCGTCTTCGCGTCCTCTTCGCCTTCTTCGCCGTCACATCACTGCTCCTATCGGCCCGGCTCGCGTATTGGCAGACCGTCGGGCGGGCCGACCTTCTGAGCCGCGCGACCGACCAGGTCCATAGCGATCTCGTTGTCGCCGCACAGCGCGGTGTCATTCGCGACCGGAGTGGCGCGATCCTGGCGACGACGGTCGAGCTCCGCTCGCTCTACGCGATCCCGGGGCTGATGACCGATCGCGCGGGCAAAGATCTGCGACCCGCCGTTGCGGCGGCGCTCGCCCCGATCCTTGGCGAAAAGCCCGAAGTCCTGCGCGCCGCATTCGACAGCGGCGCGGAGTGGCTGTTCGTGCGCCGCCGGCTTCCCGAGGACACCGCGGTGCGCATCGCTGCGCTGCACCTCGCTGGGCTCGGCTTCGAGATGGAGCCAAAGCGGCTCTACCCCAACGGGGCGGTCGGCGCCCAGATCCTCGGCTTCGTCAACGACGATGGAGTGGGGCAGTACGGCGTCGAAGGCCGCTACGCCGCGGACCTCTCCGGCACACCGGGGAGGCTCGTCGTGGCGCGCGATCCAGCGAACCGCGAGCTCGCGCTTGGCCTTCGCACCGCGGTGCCCGCGAAGAATGGCGACGACCTTTCGCTCACGATCGACCTGGCCGTGCAGAACGCGGTCGAGCGAGAGCTCGCCGCGGTCGTCGAGCGCGAGAAAGCCACCGGGGGAGCGATCGTCGTCCTCGATCCGAAGGACGGGGCCGTCTTAGCCATGGCGTCGTCGCCGACCTACGATCCCGCGCGCGTTGGAAGCGCGGACGCCGAGGCGCTCCGCAACCGCGCGATCTCCTGGACGTACGAGCCGGGATCGACGATGAAGGCGATCACCGTTGCTGCGGCGCTCGACAAGGGTGTGATCACACCGAGCACGAGCTATCAGGACGTCGGCTATGCCGTCATCGGCGGACGCAAGCTCTGCAACGCGCAGTGCAAGGTCTACGGACCGACGACGGTCACGCAGATCCTCGCGCGATCGCAGAACGCGGGGGCCGTCTTCGTCGCAAGCAAGCTCGGCGCGCGCGACCTGAACGCGTACTTGCAGGCGTTCGGGTTCGGCCAGCGCACCGGGGTCGACCTCTCCGCTGAGACGGGAGGGATCGTGCGCCCCCTCGCCGAGTGGTACCCGGTCGACCTGGGCACGATCAGCTTCGGTCAGGGCCTTTCGGTCACACCGCTCCAGCTCGCGTCAGCGTACGCGGCCATCGCGAACGGAGGCACCCTCTACCGGCCGTACGTCGTGGCAAGCCGGCGCGATGCGGATGGGGAGCACCGCACCGCGCCGGTCGCGGTCCGACGGGTCATCTCGGAGGAGACCTCCGCGACGCTGGTCACGATGCTCACGGCCACAGTCGATATCGGGATCGCCAACGCGGCGGCGCTCAAGGGCTACAGCGTCGCCGGCAAGACCGGCACCGCGCAGATCCCGAGCGACGACGGAAGCTACGTCGACGACGCGTACATCTCGTCGTTCGCCGGCTTCGTCCCCGCGATCGATCCCCGCATGGTGGTCGTGGTGGTCCTCGAGAAGCCGCAGTCGAAGCTGCTCGGCACGGTGCCCGCCATGAACACGTTCAAGGCGATCGCGACCGACGCGCTCCGCTATGCGCGCGTTCAGCCGGATCGGCCCTGACGCTCGGTACCATTCGACCGAACGTGTTCACCCTCGACCAGATGCTTCGCGCGACGGGTGGACGGGTCATCCACGGTGCTCCGAACGGAGACGAGCGGTTCGTCGGCGGTGCGTTCGACTCGCGCATCGCCGAACCGGGCAGCGTCTTCTTCGCCCTGCGCGACCAGCGTGACGGCCACGAGTTCGTGGCGGACGCGTTCGCGCACGGCGCCTTGGCGGCCGTCGTGGAGCGTCCCGTCCCTGATCTACCTCTGGGCGCGCTCGTCGTGGAGGTCGCCAACACCCAGCACGCCCTCCGGCGTCTCGCCGAGGCGCTCCGCGACGCGCACCCCATCCCGGCCGTTGGTATCACGGGAAATGTTGGCAAGACGACCACCAAAGAGGCGACGGCCGCGGCTCTCGGCGCCCGCTACCGGGTGCTGCGCACGGTGTCGTCATTCAACAACGAGATCGGGGTCCCGCTCACCTTTCTCTCGACGGAGCCGAGCCACCAGGTCGCGGTGATCGAGATGGGTTTCTACGTGCCGGGCGAGATCGCCGACCTCTGCCGCCTCGTGCGGCCACGCGTCGGCATCATCACGCGCATTCCCGACGTCCCGGTCCATTACTCGCGAACGCCGAGCGTCGATGCGATCGCGATGGGAAAGGCCGAGCTCATAGAGGCCCTGCCCGAGGACGGTGTCGCGCTCCTGAACGCCGACGACGCGCGGGTCCGCGCGCTCGCGCCGCGGACGAAGGCTCGCGTCGTGCTCTTCGGCGAGGCAGCGGACGCGACGCTCCGGGCCACGGACGTGGTCGCGCGTGGCATCGACGGTCTGCGCTTCGTCGCCCACGACGGCGCGCGCAGCGTGGAGGTGCGGCTTCCGTTGCCCGGGCGGCATCTGGTCGCGTCGGCGCTCGCCGCCCTGGGCGCGGCGACCGCTCTCGGTGTTCCGCTCGACGAAGCGGCGACGGCCCTGTCGGCGATGGACGCGCCGGCCCATCGCATGAACGTCCGTCGCACGGCGGATTTCGTGGTGATCGACGACTCCTATAACGCGAGCCCCGCTGCCGTCATGGCCGCGCTCGCGGTCCTGGGATCGGTCCCCACGCGCCGCGTCGCAGTGATCGGCGACATGCTCGAGCTCGGAACGCTCTCCGCCGATGCGCACGAGGCCGCCGGGCGCGAAGCCGCCAAACAGACCGACGTGCTCGTCGGCGTCGGCGAGCTCGCGCGGACGATGGTGGAGGCGGCGCACAAGGCCGGGCTCCGCGACACGCATCAGGTGGCGGACCGCGCCGAAGCGCTGATGCTCGTGCGACGGATCGTGCGGCGTGGCGACACGATCCTCGTGAAGGGTTCGCACTCCCTCGGGCTCGACCAGCTCGCGGACGCGTTGGTCCAGACGGCGGCCAAGGCCTGATGCCGACCGCGATCCTCGCCCTCGGCGTCTTGCTCTCGGCGTTCCTGCTGGGCCTCATCTTCGGCGGGCCGTACATCCGGCTGCTGCGACGGTTCGGGATCGGTCAGAACATCCGGCGCGAGGGGCCCACGCGAGACTTCGCGAAGCAGGGCATACCGACAATGGGCGGCGCGCTCTTCATCGTCGTGGTCGCGGTGCTCTGGGGGTTCGTCTGGTTCCTTCTCCCGCAGAGCGAGCGCGACAACTACATCCCGCAGACGATCGTGCCGGTCGGCGCGCTCGTTGGCGTCGGCGCGCTGGGCGCGATCGACGACTTCGTCAACGTCAAGTACGGCTTCGGCATCCGCGGTCGCCACAAGCTCGTCTGGCAGACGATCGTCGCGGTCGCCGCCGCGATTTACATCCAGAAGCACTTCGCGGTGAACGGCATCTTCGTCCCGCTCGTCGGGGAGTGGGTCGTCGGCGCGGTCGTGTTCGGCATCATCGCGGTCATCGCGATCGTCGGGACTTCGAACGGAGTGAATCTGACCGATGGCATGGACGGCCTCGCCGGAGGCACGAGCGTCTTTGCGTTCCTCGCGTTCGCGTTCATCTCCGCGGCGCTGCACTACGACTGGCTGGTGGTGTTTTGCGCTGCCATGGTGGGTGGACTCCTCGCGTTCCTCTGGTTCAACGTGCACCCGGCGGAGGTCATCATGGGCGACACCGGAGCGCTCGCGATCGGCGCGACGCTGGCTGCGTGCGCTCTGACGACGGGGTTCGTGCTCCTTCTGCCGGTGGCAGGCGTGATCTTCGTCGCCGAGACGCTCTCGGTGATCCTTCAGGTCGGCAGCTTCAAGCTCCGCGGCAAACGCATCTTCCGCATGGCCCCGCTGCACAACCAGTTCGAGTGGCCCGAGGTGAAGGTGACGATCCGTTTCTGGCTCATCGGCGCGGTCGCCGGGATCGTCGCTGCGATCCTCGCGTTCGCGACGCCGATCCGATGAGCGTCATCACCTCGACGTGGGTCGAGCGCGACGGGCTCCTCTGGTCGCCGCTCCTCGCGCGCTATCGAGTTGTCGCTGGGTTCACCACCCGCGCGCAGGGGAGCATGGCCGCCTTGGGGGGCTCCGCCCCCCAGCCCCCGGGCGAGCCGGACGATCCGGCGCGGAATCGTGACGCGCTCGCTCGTCGGCTCGGCTTCGACGAGGTCGCGCGCGTCCGCCAGGTGCACGGCAACACGGTGGTGCGCCTCGACCGCGCCGTCGAGCCCTGGCCGGAAGGCGACGCTCTTTGGACGGACCGCGCGGGCGTGCTGCTCGGCGTCGCCGCCGCCGACTGCGTGCCCATCCTCGTCGTCGACCCCGCGTCCGGCCGCATCGGTGCGGCCCACGCCGGCTGGCAGGGCACGCGACTTCGTGTGGCGCAGGCGCTCGTCCGCGCCCTCGTCGGCGCGGGTTCGCGCGCGTCGGCGCTCGTCGCGTCCATCGGTCCTTCGATCGGCCCGTGCTGCTACTCGATCGACGAAGCGCGCGCCGATCTCATCGGTGCGAGCGGCCAGGGGGCGCACCTGCGCCGCGGTCCGGGTGGCACGGTCGCATTCGACCTCTGGTCCGCGAACGTCGCGCAGCTCCGCGACCTGGGCGTGGAATCGATCGAGGTCTCGCGCATCTGCACCCTCTCCGGCGGGATGGAGCACGACCTGTGGTCGTACCGGGGCCGCGACAGAGGCGGGCGTTACGGCACCCAGCTCGGCTTCATCGGGAGCGGGGGTAGGGGCCCCCGAGAGCGACAGCTCGCATGACGGTCACGTTCGATCCCGAGGTCACCGCCGACGAGTTCCGCGGACGGCGCGTGACGATCATCGGCCTCGGCAAGGGCCGGACGACGGCGGGCCTCGCGCGCTTCCTCGTCGGCAAAGGCGCGAACGTCACCATCGCCGACCCGAAGCCGCGCGAAGAGCTCGTGGACGGGATCGCCCGCCTGGGCGACGTCGCCGACAAGGTCAAGCTGATCCTCGGCCCGTCGACGGACGAGACCGCGCTTGCGGAGCCCGATTTCGTGTTCGTGATCCCGGGCATTCGACCGCGGTCGCCGACCATCCTGCGCGCGCTCAATCGCGGCGTCCCGGTGCTGACCGAGATGGCGCTCTTCTTCCGGCTCTGCCCGGCGACGATCGTTGGCATCACCGGTACGAAGGGCAAGACCACGACGACCACGCTCGTCGACCGTGTGCTCTCGCAGGGCTTGCGGCGGGTCGTGGTCGGCGGAAACATCGGGACCGCGATCATCCAGGAGGTCGACAACCTTCGCCGCGAGGACATCGTTGTCCTCGAGCTCTCGAGCTTTCAGCTCGAAACGCTCGGCCACAGCCCCCACGTCGCGGTGGTCACGAACGTTCTCGAGGATCACATCGATCATCACGGCACGCGCGACGCGTACATCGCTGCGAAGAAGAACATCGTCGCGTGGCAGGGTCCGCGGGACATCGCCGTCCTGAACCTCGACGATCCGGCCACCGTGGCGCTGCACACCGGCGCGGCCTCGGAGGTGCGCGGATTTTCGCTCTCGCTCCGTCCCAAGCGCGGCGCGCACCTGGACCAGAACGGCGACCTCGTGCTCGTCGCTGGTGATCGCCGGACCGTCCTGTGCAAGGCGACCGATCTCCGCGTCCCCGGACGGCACAACGTCGCGAACGCGCTCGCGGCCGCGATCGTGGGTGACGCGTTCGATATTCCAGCCGACGTCATCGGTCGCGTGCTGCGCGAGTTCGAGGGAGTGCCGCGACGCCTCGAGACGGTCGGTGAGAAGGACGGCGTGCTCTGGGTAAATGACTCCGCCGCGACCACGCCGGCCGCGACGATGTCGGCGCTCGCGGCCTACGAGCGTCCGGCGATCGCGATACTCGGCGGCGTTTCGAAGGGCGCGGATTTCTCGGAGCTCGCGCGCGTGCTCGCGCTCAGGGCTCACGGAGCCGTGTTGATCGGCCGCGCCGCGGACGAGATCGCATCGGCCATCGCCGCGGCGGACCACACTGGTGCCGTCGAGGTGCGCCGCGCGGCCACGCTCGACGAAGCGGTGGCCGACGCACGCGAGATGGCGCGGCCGGGCGATGTCGTGCTGCTCTCGCCGGCATGCGCGTCGTTCGACATGTTCTCGTCCGCGGACGAGCGCGGCGAGAAATTTACCGCGATCGTGCGGTCGTTCATCTCATGAAGCTCGGCCTGTCGCGCACCACAACGTACGACCTGCCGCTCGTCGCGGTCGTCCTCGTGCTCCTCTTCCTCGGCCTCGCGATGGTTTACAGCGCGAGCGGCATCACTGCACTCGATCTGAACGACGACCCGAGCACATTCCTCGCGCAGCAATCGGCGTGGGCGGTCCTCGGTGTCGCCGCGATGTTGGTCGCATCCCGGGTCGATTACCGGCTCCTGCGGTTTGTCGCGGTGCCGCTCCTTCTCCTCGCCGTCGTTTTGCTCGGGGCGGTCCTCATACCCGGGGTCGGCGTGAGCGCGGGCGGCGCGACACGCTGGCTGCGGTTCGGCGGCAGCTTCGGCCTGCAGCCAGCGGAGTTCGCGAAGCTCGCACTCATCGTCTATCTCGCGACCTGGCTCGGTGCGAAGCGCGAGCACGTCGGCTCGTGGCGCGTGACCGTGCCGTTCGTGCTGATCACGATGCTCATCGCCGGCCTGGTCATCGCAGAGCCGGACCTCGGTACGACCATCGTGATCGTCATGGTCGCGCTCGGTATGTACTTCGCGGCCGGGGCGCGGGTGATGATGTTCGCGGCGCTCGGTCTGTGCACAGCCGTCGGCGTCGCGGCGCTCGCGGTGGTCAATCCGGAACGCCTCGAACGGCTGACCACCTTCATGAATCCGTGGGCGCACCCGCAGGACGCCGGGTTCCAGACGATCCAGATGCTCTACGCGCTGGGCCTCGGCGGCCCATTCGGCGAGGGCCTCGGAGCGGGAAAAGAGAAGTTCGGCTACCTGCCGCACCCGTACACCGACTCGATCTTCGCGGTGCTCGGCGACGAGCTTGGGCTCGCCGGAACGCTGGTCATCGTGCTGCTGTTCCTGGTCCTCGCGTTTCGCGGCGTGCGCATCGCGCTCCGCGCTGAGGATTCCACCGGCGCCCTCCTGGCGACCGGTGTCACGATGTGGCTCTGCTTCCAGGCGTGGGTCAACATGGCCGTCGTCGCGAGCCTCGTGCCGATGACCGGCATCACCCTCCCCTTTATCTCCTACGGAGGCAGCTCGCTCTGTGTCGGTCTCATCGCCGTGGGTATCCTCCTGAACGTTGGTCGAGCCCGAACCACGAAGCGGACGAGCGTGTCGCGTGCTTCTCGTCGGGGGCGGGACGGGCGGACACGTGAGCCCGCTCCTCGCGGTCGCGGAAGCGCTCCGCGAGACGGATCCGGACGTCAGGTTCCTCTTCATCGGTGGTCGTCGCGGCCACGAGGCTGAGCTCGTGTCCGCCTCAGGCATTCCATTCCACGCGACCGTCATGCCGTCCCTGCGCGATCCGGACTCGCGCTTCTCGCTCGTCACGCGGGCCGCGCTGATGCCCATCGCGAGCACCGACGCGTTGGTGCAGATCCTCCGCTTCCGCCCGGACGTGTGTTGCACGACCGGCGGCGTCGCATCGTTGCCGGCGGCGTTCGCGGCCCGTGTCGCGCGCGTGCCCGTATACATCTGGGAAGGCAACGCGGTTCCGGGTCGCGTCAACCGGCTTCTGGCCGGGTGGTCGCAGCGGATCGGCGCGACGTTCGAGGCGTCGCTGCGCGTCCTGCCGCGGGGCCGAACCTTCGTCGACGGCAATCCGATCCGCCGCTCGCTCCTCAAATGGACGAGGGAATCGGGCCGCGCGAAGCTCGGCATACCGGCCGAGGGCCCGGTCCTCTTCGTGACCGGAGGGAGCCAGGGCTCGGCCGCGATCAACCACGCCGTCTCCGGCGCGCTCACGCGGCTCCTGCGCCGCGCGACCGTCATCCACCACACCGGAACCGCTCACCTCGCGCAGATCTCGGCGAAGCGCGACACCCTGGCGCCGGAGCTTCGCGATCGCTATCACGTGTACGGGTTCCTGCACGAAGAGATGGGGGCGGCCCTCGCGGCGGCAGACCTCGTCATCGGACGGGCGAGCTCGTCATCGATCGCGGAGCCGCTCGCGTTCGGTGTGCCCCTGATCCTCGTTCCGTTCGCGGCATCGGCCGAAGCCCACCAGATGGCGAACGCGCAGGACATCGCAGAGCGTGGCGCCGCCATCGTCATTCGCGAAAGTCAGCTCGACGCCGACCGGCTCGTGGCGCAGGTCACCGGCCTGCTCGACGACCCGGCCCGCCTCGCCCGCATGGCGAGGGCCGCGCGCGCCGCGGGCCGTCCCGATGCGGCGACGGCGATCGCGGCCGAGTTGCGCAAGCTCGGCGGATGTGCATGAAGAGCCGAGCGACGAGCGCCTTTGCCGTGAGGAGTGAGGGGGCAGGGGCCCCCGTTAGCCGAGCGAAGCGAGGCGTGGTCAGCCTTGAGCGCATCTCCTGTCTGCGCTTCGCGCTCCGCTACGCGTCCGGGGGCCCCTGCCCCCTGGGCCCCTGCCCCTTGGACAGAGATTGAGCAGGACGAAATTCCACATCGTCGGGATCGGCGGAATGGGCATGTCCGCCGTCGCCCGCCTGCTGATGGCGCGCGGCGATGCGGTGAGCGGGTCCGACAAGGGCGAGTGGCCGTTGGCGGCGGCCCTGGCGGCGGACGGTGCGAGCGTCGCGACCGCCTTTGCCGCGAAGAACGTCGAGGGTGCCGACGTCGTCGTCCGCTCGAGCGCATATGGCGACGCCAATCCCGAGATCGCGGCCGCTCGCGCGGCCGGGATCCCGGTGTGGAAGCGCGAGGACGCCTGGCGCGAGCTCGGCCGTGGCAAGCGCGTGGTTGCCGTCGCCGGCACGCATGGAAAGAGCACGACCACCGCTCTCGCCTGGACCGCCCTCCGCGCCGGCGGGCTCGACCCGTCCCTGATCTGCGGTGCCGTGCTTCGCGATCTCGGCTCCAACGCGTACGCGGGCGGGGGCGAGGTTCTTGTCATCGAGGCCGACGAGTACGACCGCGCGTTCCTCGCGCTCGAGCCGGAGATCGCGATCGTGACGAACATCGAGCACGACCACATCGACGTATTTCCTACGCACGACGACGTGAAGCAGGCATTCGCGCGTTTCGCCTCCGGGATCGTGCCCGGCGGTTGGCTCGTCGCGTGCGCCGACGATTCGGGCGCGGCCGCGCTGGCTGCGCGCGGTAACGACGACCTCGCCGGGCGTCAGGTCGCGACCTACGGAACGGCTCCCGAGGCGGGATACCGCGTGGTCGAGCTCGTGCAAGGTGCGGAAGGCGTGTCGTTCGATCTTGCCGGGCCGTTCGCGTCGCCGATCCCGGTGTCGCTTCGCCTTGCGGGCGCACACAACGCGCGGAATGCCGCCGGGGCCCTTGCCGCCGCCGACGCCCTCGGGGTTCCCGCTGCCGCCGCGGCGAAATCGTTCGCGACCTTCAACGGAACGGAACGGCGCCTCGAGGAGCTTGGATCGGCACATGGCATCACCGTCGTCGACGATTACGCGCATCACCCCACTGAGATCCGGGCGTCTATCGACGCCGTGCGCGCGCGGACGAAGGGCCGCGTGATCGTGCTGTTCCAGCCGCACACCCCGAGCCGGCTGCGCGCGTTCTTCGATGACTTCGCCGCCGCCCTCCGCACCGCCGACGATCGCGTCGTCGCCGAGACCTTCGCCTCCGCGCGCGAGGCGGCGGACAGCCGCGCCGGCGCACAGGAGCTCGCCACGCGGGCCGGTGCCGCCTATGTCGTCGATGCGGAGGCCGCGGCGCGCGTCCTCGCTGAGCGGGCGCGACCGGGCGACCTGGTGCTCGTCCTCGGCGCGGGGGATATTCGTCCTGCAGGCGTTCGCCTGCTCGAGCTCCTTCGCGAGCGCGCCACGGTATGACCATGGCGACGTTCGGCGTGCGCGATCAGCCGCTCGCGCCGCACACCTCGCTGCGCATCGGGGGACCCGCCGATTTCTTCCTCCGCATCGCGAGCGAGAAGGATCTCCTCGGCGCGATCCAGGTCGCGCGCACGAACGAGCTCCCGTTGTTCCTGCTCGGTGGCGGTACCAACCTGCTCGTGGCCGACAACGGTGTCCGCGGGGTCGTGCTGCAGAACGCGTGGCGCGAGTCGAGCGTCGACGGCGAGGTCGTGACGGCGTCCTCCGGCACGGAGCTCGCGCACGTCGCCGCCGTCGCGGCGCGCGCCGGCATCGAGGGCCTGGAGTGGATGGCGACCGTGCCCGGGACCGTCGGAGGTGCCGTGCACGGAAACGCCGGCGCCTTCGGGAGTGAGACGGCCGACGTGATCGTCGACGCGGAGCTCGTCGACATGAACGGCGACACGTGGACGGCGACCGTCGACGAGCTCGGCTACTCCTATCGAACGAGCGCCCTCCAAGGCACGCCGATCATCTGTGTCCGCGCGCGTTTTCGCGGAAGGGGTGGCGATCGCGCCAACGCGGTGAAGCGGATCAAGGAGATGGCGAACGAGCGCATCAAGAAGCAGCCGCTCGCGCAGCCGAACACCGGGTCGATCTTCCGCAACCCGCCCGACGACTTCGCGGGCCGACTCATCGAGGCGGCCGGCCTCAAGGGGCGCGCCGTCGGCGGCGCGATGGTCAGCCCCAAGCACGCGAACTTCATCGTGAACGCGAACGGCGCCACGGCGACCGACGTGCGCGCGCTCATGACCATCGTGCAGCAGGAGGTCGCGGAGAAATTCGACGTGAAGCTCGTCCCCGAAGTCGAGCTGGTGGGCGAGTGGTGAAAATACGGGTGGGCGTGCTCACCGGCGGCGCGTCGGCGGAGCGCGACATCTCCCTCGCGACGGGAGCGCAGATCGCGGCGAGCCTCGACCCGACCCGCTTCGAGGTCGTGCTGCTCGATCCGCTCGCCTTCATGGCTCGCAATCCCGAGATCACGCCGGCGCAGCGCGAGCAGGCGCAGCGCCTCGTACAGGGCGGCGCCCGGCTCGAGCCAGACCATCAGCTCCCGCGGGGTCTCGAGAAGCAGATCGAGAGCGCGTCGCGCGCCCTCGTCCCGGCGACGCGCGTCATGGCGAACGCGGAACCGATCGACGTGGTGCTCATCGCCCTCCACGGGACGTGGGGCGAGGACGGCCGCATCCAGGGACTGCTGGACACGATCGGCGTGCCCTACACCGGATCCGGCGTTCTCGCGTCGGCGCTCGCGATGGATAAAGAGGTCGCGAAGCAGGTCCTGGCGGCCTCCGGCCTGGACGTGCCGCGCGGCGTCGTCGTGCGCGGCACCGGCAAGGCCGACCTCGACGCGGCGAGATCGGTCGGGCTGCCGGCTTTTGTAAAGCCGGTCGGAAGTGGGTCGAGCGTCGGCGCGTCGATCGTAAAGACCGACGGCGATCTCGGTCCCGCGATCGAGGCCGCCCTCAAGTACGACGAACGCGTTCTCGTCGAAGAGCAGATCCGCGGCCGCGAGCTGACCGTACCCGTCATCGGCAACGATGACCTGACCGCCCTGCCGGTCATCGAGATACTCACGAAACGAGCGTTCTTCGACTACAGCGCGAAGTACGACGCCGGCGAGAGCGAGGAGGTCTGTCCGGCCGAGATCCCGCCGGAAGTCGCCAAGCGCGCGCAGGACCTCGCCGTGCGTGCGCACCGCGCGCTCCATTGCCGTGGCATGTCGCGAGCCGACTTGATCTGGTCAGGGGACCGCATGGTCGCCCTCGAGGTGAACACGATCCCAGGCATGACCGCGAATAGCCTCCTGCCCAAAGCCGCCCGCGCCGCCGGCATCGAGTTCGGCGATCTCCTCGCGCGGTTCGTCGACTGGGCCCTCGAGGACGCGCGTCGGCGGGCGCGCTGAGCTCCCGACCCCGCTCGCGAGGGCGGCGGCTGCGGCCGCCACGGCGACCAGCCGACGTGGACCGCGCGGTCGCCGGTCTCACCGCGGTCATGTGCGCCGTCGCGATCGTCGCCGCATCCTTCGGACCCTTCTGGCGGATCCGCGAGGTCGCGATCGAAGGCGCGCATCACGTCACCGTCGACGCGGTCGTCACCGCGAGCGAGCTCGTCGGAGCGCAGTCCTTTACGGCGAGCGCCGCCCGCGCACGCGCCCGGCTTGTCAAGCTGCCGGCGGTGCGCGACGCGCGGGTGGAGATCCGGATCCCCGATCACGCCCGCGTGGTCCTGAGCGAGCGCGTCGCGATCGCTCGGTGGGTGTCGGGCGGCACCGAGTTGTTCGTCGACGCTGAGGGCGTCCTGTTCTCGTCGCTCGATCCGCGCGCCGCGCCCGAGATCCGCGTGACCGACGAGCAAAAGACGCGGCAAGCGGGCGATCGTCTCGACCCGGCCCTTGTCGACGCCGCGACGAAGCTCGCGCGGCTCGGACCGGGGGAGCTGCGGTCGGATGCGACCTCGCCGCGCGTCGTCCTCGCGGCGGGCGCGACCGGCCTCGTTCTTCGTGTGGCGGCGGGTTGGGAGATTCGCTTCGGAGGCGCGGAGCGCATCGACGACAAGATCGCGCTCGCTCGCAGATTCCTGCGGGACAATCAGCAGCGAAAGCTAGACTACGTCGACGTGCGCAGCCCCGATCAGATCGTCTTCAGCCCAAGCTAGGTGCTGCTTCCGCTCCTCGGCCTCGTCGCCGGGGTGCTGTTGGGCCTCGCGCTCCGATTCAACCTTCCGATCGAGTGGGCTCGTTACACGGCGGTCGGCATCCTTGCGGCGCTCGACTCCCTGCTCGGAGCCGGACGCGCCGAGCTCGAGGGCCACTTCGACACGCGCATATTCCTTTCCGGCTTTTACACCAACGCCCTCCTCGCGGCCGGCCTGACATTCCTCGGCGACCGCCTCGGGATCGACCTCTATCTCGTGGCCCTGTTCGCCTTCGGATGGCGGATTTTTCAGAACGTGGCGGTCATCCGCCGCCACTTCCTGTGATGCGGTGGCCCAATCGGTTAGCTTGCGGCTATCGCGGCAAGCGAAGATGGGTTGAAGGGGATACTTCCCCTGCGATGATCGGAGTGAGTCATGGCTGAGCAAACGGTGCTCGTCGCCATCGACATTGGTACGACGAAGGTGTGCGTCCTCATTGGAGAGATGGCCGCGCGCGGCGGTGTGGACGTCATCGGGATCGGCCTGGCTGCGTCGGACGGGCTCCGCAAGGGCGTGGTCATCGACATCGACCGGACGGTGCAGTCGGTCGCGAGCGCGGTCGAGGCGGCAGAGCGGATCTCCGGGCTGAAGGTCAGGTCGGCGTTCGTCGGCATCTCGGGTAGCCATATCGCCTCCCAGAACTCGCGCGGCATGGTCGCCGTCTCCGGGTCCTCGCGGCACGACGTCGACCGCGGCGACACCGTTCGCGCGATCGAGGCCGCTCGGGCCGTCTCGATCCCCAACACACGGGAGATCCTTCATGTCGTCCCTCGCGGGTACGTGGTCGACGGCCAGGAAGGCGTTCGCGACCCGATCGGGATGACGGCCGTCCGCCTCGAGGTGGAGACACACATCGTGACGGCGTCATCGACGAGCGTTCAGAACCTCACGAAGTGCGTCCAGCGGGCGGGGGTGGAGATCGACGAGCTCGTCCTCGCTCCTCTCGCCACCGCGGAGGCGACCCTCAACGACGAGGACCGCGAGCTGGGCGTGTGCCTGGCGGACATCGGCGGCGACACCACCGACGTCGCGATCTTCCAGGACGGCTCGATCTCCCATTGCGCGACCATCCCAATGGGCGGCCGGAGCGTGACGGCTGACCTCGGGATCGTGCTCCGCGTGACGCCGGACGTGGCCGAGAGCGTCAAGTTTCGTTATGGCTCAGCCATGCCGATGGACGTCGACCCGGACGAGGTCCTTCAGGTCACCTCCATCGGCGAGGAGGCCTCACACGGCGTCACCCGGCGGCACATCGCCGAGATCGTGGAATCACGAGTGACCGAGATCTTCAAGTTCATCGGCGCCGAGATCGAGGCCGCCGGCGCCACAAATCGACTGCAGGCGGGTCTCGTCCTCACCGGCGGGGGGTCGCTCCTGGACGGCGTTACCAGGGCGGCCCGGGACCAGCTCGGCATGAGCGCTCGCGTCGTCGGGCCGAAGGGTCTCGGCGGCCTGACCGACCAGATCGCGACGCCGCCGTACTCCGCCGCGAGCGGATTACTGCTTTGGGGTGCACACAACTGGGCTTCAGACGACGACCGCGGCAACGGTCACGGTCCGCGCACTCCCTTCGACGGTGTGTCTTCGCGGATCGGGAAGATTTTCAAGGGACTCATGCCCTAGGAAATCCTTTCGAGGAGCCGCTGACTAGGGACACCACTCGTGATGAGGGTGGCCCTCGGTTAAGGATGACGGAGCGTGGGGGTCTTCTGAGCGAGCGGCCCCTGGATGGCGGTTCATCGCGATCCCACGAGGGGCCGAGCGAAGACGACCCCCGCGCTCCGCGCCATTTCGAACACGAATCACAAATCGCGGTAGCCAAGCGTTGAGTTTGCGGACTATAGTCAGCGCGCGAACTGAATAGCCATGAGCGCACCGCTAGGGGAGGGGCAGCGGCATGGACATCATGGAGGCTTACCCATGCCCCTCCGAAGCGATATCGAGAACTTCGCGCTCATTAAGGTCGTCGGCGTCGGCGGCGGCGGTTCGAACGCCGTGAATCGGATGATCCGGGCCGAGCTCCTCGGCGTCGAGTTCATCGCGGTGAACACGGACGCTCAGGCACTCCTCCTTTCCGACGCCCCGCACAAGCTCCGCATCGGCGACAAGGTCACAAAAGGCCTTGGCTCCGGCGCCGATCCGGTCGTCGGACGCAAGTCCGCCGAGGACGACAGCGAAAAGCTCTACGAGGCCCTCAAGGAAGCGGACATGGTGTTCGTGACCGCCGGCATGGGTGGCGGGACCGGCACCGGAGCCGCCCCGATCATCGCCGAGATCGCCAAGGACGTCGGCGCGCTCACCGTCGCCGTCGTCACGAAGCCCTTCAGCTTCGAGGGCGCGAAGCGCCGGCTCCTCGCCGAGCAGGGCATCGCCGAGCTCGTCGACAAGGTCGACACGCTCATCACGATCCCGAACGACCGTCTGCTCCAGGTCGTCGAGAAGAAGACCAGCATGGTCGACGCGTTCCGCATCGTCGACGACGTCCTCCGGCAGGGTGTCCAGGGCATCAGCGATCTCATCACGGTGCCTGGCCTCATCAACCTCGACTTCGCCGATGTGAAGACAATCATGACCAACGCCGGCTCGGCCCTCATGGGGATCGGCCACGGATCCGGCGAGTCGCGTGCCGCGGACGCGGCGCGGCAAGCGATCATGTCGCCGCTCCTCGAGCAGAGCATCGATGGCGCGCGCGGCGTGCTCTTCACGATCACCGGCGGCCCGGACCTCACGCTCTTCGAGGTCAACGAGGCGGCGGAGATCATCCACGCGGCCGCCGACCCCGAGGCCAACATCATCTTCGGCGCGGTCATTGACGAGCGCATGGGCGGCGAGGTCAAGATCTCGGTCATCGCGACCGCGTTCGAGGCGGCTCGCGCGATCCGTCGGCTCGAAGGACCGATGTACAAGCGGCAGGCGCCGTCCGTCGAGCAGCGCGTGACACCGACTTCCGCGGTCGCGCCGATTACGACGCCACATCCGAAGACGGAAGAATCAAAGAAATACGACGTGAACGATCTGGAAGTTCCTAGCTTCCTGCGCCGCCGATAACCGACTTCGCTGGAATACGCGATGGAAGGCCCCCGGCCTCGTGCCGGGGCCTTTCTTTTTGCCTTGGACACTAGATTTGGTGGCACCTTGCCCATATCTTGTGTCTGTGAAGTGCCCCGGTTGCGGTAACCCCGACACCCGCGTCATCGACTCGCGCGAGGCCGAGGACGGCGACTCGATCCGCCGCCGCCGTGTCTGCGACCGCTGCGAGGAGCGCTTTACCACCTTTGAACGGAGCGAGTCCGCGCGGATCCAGGTGCTGAAGCGCGACGGCAGCCGCCAGGAGTTCGACCGTCGCAAGCTCGCCAGCGCCATCGGCAAAGCCGCTTCAAAAGGGCTGGCCGCGGACGAGATCGATCGACTCATCGACGAGCTCGAGACCAGCGTCAGGCAGAGCGGCGCGTCGGAGATTCCATCGGGGCGGATCGGCGAGATGGTGCTCGAGCGCCTCGCCGAGCGCGATCCGCTCTCATACCTCCGCTTCAAGATCGTCTACTCGCGGCTCGAGGACATCGACGCGCTCTACGACGAGCTCGCGTCGCTCGTGCGCATCCGCCAGGAGGCGCGCGATCGCCGCGTCGCCGAGCAGATCACCCTGCCCATCGCCGAGCCCGTTGTCGCCGGCCCATCGCGCCGCCGTCGCCGCTAACAAGCCCAACCTCCGCGCGGTCCTCTGGGATCTCGACGGCACCTTGACCGATAGCGTGCGTCTGGTCGTCGAGACGATGAACTCGGTCATCGCGGCACACGGCGGCCCTTTGCTGCCGTACGAGAAGGCCGGCGCGCTTACCGGGCTTCCGCTCGATGCGATGTTCCGGCTCGCGTGGCCGGACATCCTCGCCGCCGATGTCGAGCGTTATCGCGACGAGTACCGCGCGCATTACGACGCCGTGGCGATCCCGGCGACGCGCCTCTATCGCGGCGCGCGCGCGACGCTGCGCGATTTCCACGCGGCCGGGTTGCTGCAGGCGACGGTCACCGGGAAACGCGCGGCCGATTGCGAGCGGATCCTCCGGGGGCTCGGGATCAAGAAGGACATCGACGTGTACCTCGGCGGCGATTCGGTTCCGCGCCCGAAGCCCGCGCCCGACCTCGCGCAGCATGCGATGAGCCGTCTCGGGGTCTCGCCCGAGGAATCCGTCGTGATCGGCGATAGCGCGGCCGATCTCGCGATGGGGAAGGCCGCGGGCGCGCACACGATCCAGGTCCTGTGGGGCTTCTCGACTGCGCCGCTGCCGGACGCCGAACGCAGCGTGCGCACATGGCGCGAGCTTCGCGCCGCCGTGCTCGCGCTGGGTGGGCCGAAGCCCGGCATACTCGGTCGTCGTGGTCCTCTCCGATCGTGACATCCGCGCGGCGATCGACGCCGGCCGTATCGGCATCGACCCTTTCGATCCGAAATGCGTGCAGCCCGCATCGGTCGACATCCGTCTCGACTACCGCTTCCGCGTCTTTCGCTCGAGCCGCCACGCCTTCATCGACCTCGCGCGGCCGCTCGACGACATCACCGAGCTCGTCGAGATCCCCGCGAAGACGCCGTTCATCCTGCATCCCGGCGAGTTCGTGCTCGGCTCGACGCGAGAGCGCATCCGGCTGCCCGACGACATGGTCTCGCGGGTGGAGGGAAAGAGCTCGCTCGGTCGTCTCGGCCTTCTGATCCACAGCACCGCGGGATTCATCGATCCGGCGTGGGACGGCCACATCACGCTCGAGCTCTCGAACGTGAACACCATCCCGATCACCCTCTACGCGGGAATGCGGATCGGCCAGCTCTCGTTTTTCCCGCTTTCGAGCCCCGCGGAGCATCCGTACGGCTCGCCGGAGCTCGGCTCGTCCTACCAGGGGCAGACCGGGCCGACGCCGTCGCGGTACCGGCTGGACGTGTAGCGGCCGGTGTGTACCACATGCCTCCTGATCGTTTTTGTCGAGGCGTTCATCAACGTGCTCGCCGGAGCGCTGACGCTCGCGATCTTCGTGCGCGTCATCCTTTCGTGGATCCCGAACGCGCGGCTGCCGCTCGGCCTTGGCGACTTCGTCTTCGGCGTCAGCGAGCCGATCCTCTCGCCGATCCGGCGCGCGATGCCTTTCTTCGGGGGCATCGACTTCTCGCCGTTCATCGCGCTGCTCGCGATCCAGCTCGTGTCGAGCCTGATCCTTCGCGTTCTTCCGCCGGCGATCTGAGCCGTGCCAGAGCGTCTGTTCGTTCCGGTTCGCGTCATCCCACGATCGCGAAGCGGGCGCATCGACCCCGTGCGCGCCGGCCGCCTTGTCATCCGGGTCTCGGCGGCGCCGGAAGCCGGCGCTGCGAATGCCGCCGCCCGAGCAGTGCTGGCATCAGCGCTTGGGCTGCGAGCGACAGAAGTGCGACTCGAGCGGGGCGGCACCTCCCGCGACAAAGAGTTCAGTATCCCGAGGAACGCCCAAGCAGCGCTCGCCAACCTGTCGAAGCGCTAGCCAGCGCCGGGGGTGGCACGGCGGAGCGAATTGCTCGCGACGCGCGGGTGCCTTGGGTCCCTGCCCAATCAGGGGCCCCTACCCCTGGGGAGGGTGCGCGGAGTGAGCGATCCCGTAGCCGTGGCAGGACCCCCGGCGCCGGCCGATTGAGAGACTGTTGAAATAGGAGCGCAGGCTGTGGCGTACAGGAGGGGAATGGCCACGAGTGTCGCCCTGCGTTTCGGCTTTCCGGTGACCGCGATGCAGCCATCGGTGACGTTCGCCGACGGCGTGCGGGAGCACCAGGACGAGGTGTACGGGGTCGCGCTTCGCATCACCGGCGACCGGGACGCGGCGCTGGACGTGGCGAGCTCGACCTTCCTCAAGGCCTACCGGGCGTTCGACCGGTACGACCAGACGCGGCCGCTTCGGCACTGGCTCCTGCGGATCGCCACGAACGAGGCGATCACGTACGTGCGGAAACGCGGGCGCGAGCTGCGGCGCCGGGTCGAGGTGGAGCACGCGAGCAGGGTCGCCGACCCAACGGCTTCGCCCGACACCGAGTCGGTCGCGCGCGAGGATCGTGCGCGGATCCGCGCCGCGGTGACCCTGCTTCCGGAGCTCTATCGCGTCGTCATCGTCCTCCGCTATTTCAACGAGCTGAGCGTCGACGAGATCGCGCAGGTCACCGGACGCCCCGCATCCACCGTCGGCGTGCAGCTCCTGCGAGGGCGAGCGCTCCTCCGGAGCTCGCTCGAGAGGGCCGGACGGTGAGAAGCGGGCGGCGAGACGAGGATCTGTTCGACGAGACGCGGCTTCGTCGTGCGCTTCGGCTCGAAGCGGCCGAGCTTCCACCGCGGATCGATGTCGCGGCGATCGCCGCACGCGCTCGCGCCGACCGGCCAACGTTCGTCGCGGCATCGCTCGTCTCGACGCTGGTCGCGGGCATCGCCGCGGCGGGACTCGTCGGCCTTATCGCCGTGGCGTTGGTCACGGTCGCGCCCGCGCTGGCCTCGGATCTGTTCACGGCCGCGATCGAAATCCTCACTCGCGTCGCGGTCCCCGCGAGCGTTCTGCTGTCCCTGGCCGAGCAACCCACCGTCCCGGTCGCCGCCCTCGCCGCTCTGGCGGTCGCGATCGCTTACGAGTACGCGCAGCGAAGGGAGCCTGTCCGTGAAGTCACGTCTTGAGCGCAGCACCACCAACCGCGTCATCAGTGGGGTCTGCGGAGGCATCGCCGAGTATCTGGCGGTCGACGCGACGCTCGTCCGTGTCGTGTTCGTCGTCACCGCGTTCCTGACTGCGGGCCTTGGGATCCTCGCGTACATCGTGCTGCTCGTCCT